>DASSRV010000024.1:0-18440 GCA_035701605.1 Gammaproteobacteria bacterium | reverse complement strand
TGTCCACGCCCGCCAGTATCGAACGTCGCATGCCTTCCGCGGTGGTCGAGTGCACGGAGACCGGATGGCCCAGTGAATGTGCCGCCTCGACCGCGGCCTTGAGTTCCGCTTCGGTGAAAGTCGGCACGGACTCGTGATTCTTGCCGCAGTGGTAATCGGCATAGACTTTCACCCAGTCGGCGCCGTGGCCCACTTGCTTGTGCACCGCCGCGAGCATTTCCGGCACGCCGCTCACCGGAATACCGCCCTGCGGCAGATCGAGATCGTCGCGGAAACCGTAAGGGCCGGGGCCGTAACAGGAACTTGCGACGGTGGCGCGTGTCGCCACGAACAGGCGTGGCCCTGGAATCAGTCCTTCATTGATCGCGCGCTGTACCGAAACGTCCGCAAAGCCTGCGCCCTCGGTGCCGAGATCGCGCAGTGTGGTGAAGCCCGCCATCAGCGTTGCTTTGACATGCAGCACCGCCTCGATGGTGCGATAGGGCACCGGCTCCTTCAGCACCTGATCGTTCCACAGGGTTTCGTTGTAGGGATGCAGAAAAATGTGCGAGTGCGCATCAATCAGACCGGGCAGGAGCGTCATGTCCGGCAACGCGATGGTCCGTGTTCCGGGTGGGGGCTTGATGTCGGCCGCCGGCCCGACCGCCGCAATGCGCTCACCGACCACCAGCACCGCCCAACCGGTATGCGTTTGTGTGCTCTGTGCATCGAATACGCGCGCGGGCTTCAGCAGGTAGGCGGTCGTGGTGGCAGCGGAGGCGGCGACTGCACCAACGCTTAACAGAGCGCCAACAAACAGACGGAACAGGGCGGTTTTCGGAATCACGGTGAGACCCCCGGCTAGAGCGAATACCCGAGTTTAATCCCTCGCGGCTTGCAGGCATAACGCGTATTGATGTGCCCGGGCCCCCGCTTTCATGGCAATAACGAGTTGCGACGTTGGGCTTCCTGCGTCAGCCCAACCTACATGAATTTATATCCAGCGGGGCGGCTCGGTTGAGCATATAACGTGTAGGTTGGGCTGACGAAGGAAGCCCAACTTGCATGAACCCCCATGCGGAAATTTTCGAGAGAGTTAAAAAAAGCGCCGCCTGTTTTGGCAGGCGGCGCTCGGGTCTCCCGGTCTCGTGACGGTAACTCAGACAATCAGCGGAATGATCAGCAAGGCCACGATGTTGATGATCTTGATGAGCGGGTTCACGGCCGGACCCGCGGTGTCCTTGTAGGGATCGCCCACGGTGTCGCCGGTGACCGCCGCCTTGTGTGCGTCGGAACCCTTGCCGCCGAAGTTGCCGTCCTCGATGTACTTCTTGGCATTGTCCCAGGCGCCGCCGCCGGTGGTCATCGAGATCGCGACGAACAGGCCGGTGACGATGGTGCCGATCAGCACGCCGCCCAGCGCCTGTGCGCCGGCAGCCGGACCGCCCAGCCAGCGGAAGCCGAAGGCGACGATGATGGGCACCACTACGGGCAGCAGCGAGGGGATGATCATCTCCTTGATCGCGGCCTTGGTCAGCAAATCCACGGCGCGTGAATAATCCGGCTTGCCGGTGCCTTCCATGATGCCCTTGATCTCGCGGAACTGACGACGCACTTCCTCCACCACCGAACCGGCGGCACGACCCACCGCTTCCATGGCCATGGCGCCGAACAGGTAGGGAATCAGGCCGCCGATAATCAAACCGATAATCACGTAGTGACTGGACAGGTCGAAGGTGACGCCCGCGACGCTGGCGTGCTGCGACAGGTTGTGGGTGTAGTCGGCGAACAGCACCAGCGCTGCCAGACCCGCGGAACCGATCGCGTAGCCTTTGGTGACGGCCTTGGTGGTGTTGCCGACCGCGTCCAGCGGATCGGTGACGCCGCGCACGTCGGCCGGCAGGCCGGCCATTTCGGCGATGCCGCCGGCGTTGTCGGTGATGGGGCCGTAGGCATCCAGCGCCACGATCATGCCGGTCATCGAGAGCATGGCCGTCGCCGCAATCGCAATGCCATACAAGCCGGCAAACTCGTAGGAACCCCAGATCGCCGCACAGATCGCCAGTACCGGCAGCGCGGTCGCCTTCATGGATACGCCGAGGCCCGCGATGATGTTGGTCGCGTGGCCGGTGGTCGAGGCCTGCGCCACGTGCCGCACGGGTTTGTATTCCGTCGCGGTGTAGTACTCGGTAATCACCACGATCACCGCAGTCAGCACCAGACCGATCAGCGCGGCACCGAACAGGTGGCTGCCGGCGATGATCCCGCCTTCGCTGGTCGCGAAGCCCTGCGGGAAGATGTGGGCGGTGATGAACCAGAATGCAATCGCCGCCAGCACGCCCGACACGATCACGCCCTTGTACAGCGCGTTCATGATCTTGCCCTTGCCGCTGGTGCGCACGAAGAAAGTGCCGATCACCGAGGCGATGATCGAGGCCCCGCCCAGCACCAGCGGGTACAGCGACGCGGCGACATTGCCCGTGGCGAGCACGCCGCCCAGCAGCATGGTTGCGACCAGGGTCACCGCGTAGGTCTCGAACAGGTCGGCCGCCATGCCGGCGCAGTCGCCGACGTTGTCGCCGACGTTGTCCGCGATGACTGCCGGGTTGCGGGGATCATCTTCGGGAATGCCGGCCTCGACCTTGCCCACGAGGTCCGCGCCGACGTCGGCGCCCTTGGTGAAGATGCCGCCGCCCAGTCGCGCGAAGATCGAGATCAGCGAGGAACCGAAGGCCAGGCCCACCAGCGCGTGCAGCACCTTTTCAAGCTCCAGGTGGAAACCCAGGAACAGGATGAGGAAGTAACCGGCCACGCCCAGCAGCGCGAGGCCCACCACCAGCATTCCGGTAATCGCGCCGCCACGGAAGGCCACGCCCAGCGCCTTGGAGAGTCCGCCACGGGCGGCTTCGGCGGTACGCACGTTGCTGCGCACCGACACGTTCATGCCGATGTAGCCGGCGGCACCCGACAGGATTGCGCCGATCGCGAAACCGATGGCGGTCACCCAGTTCAAGGCGAAGCCGATGATGATGAACAGCACAATGCCCGCGATCGCGATGGTGCGGTATTGGCGGTTGAGATAGGCCTTGGCGCCTTCCTGGATGGCCGCCGCGATCTCGCGCATGCGGTCGTTGCCGGCCGCTTGTTTCAGCACCCAGCGCACGGCCAGGATTCCGTACAGGATCGCGAGCACGCCACAGGCGAGCGCGAACCACAGACCATAATTCGCTGACATCGAGGAAGTCTCCCGTTCGAATTGCGACAGATTTCGTTATATATGGGGGCACCGCATGGCGCCCGGCAGTGAGCGGGCGCGGGTCGCGGCCCGGCCAAAAAACCCGCGGGAGTCTATCACAGGGCGGTGAGCCGGGACCAAGACCTGCCTGCGGGCAGCCGCCCGAATCCGGTTTCCCGGCGTGTGGGCTTGAAAAGCCGGAAGTGCCTTACTGGTGGGACACGGCCACCGCGCCGCTGTCGCCCACGGCAACGAATGTGCCGTTACCGTAAGCAATGCCATTGAGCGGACTGCTGGCGATCGCATTCGGCAGATAGGAGGTTGCGTTGGTCCAGGTCTGTGCGTCGGTGCTCACATACACCATTGCACCGGACACCGAACCCACGGCAAGGAAAACACCGCCACCGTAGCCAATGGCATTGAAGCCGTTGACACTGGCTGCATTGGAGGTCCATTGGCCGGTGGCGTCGGTTGCGGTCAGAATTTCACCGTCATTGGTGACTGCGACGAATTCCCCATTGGCGTAGGTGACGCCCATCATCGCCTGACCCGTGGTGAAAGAACGGTTGGTCCAGTTTGCCCCGTCCGGGCTGGTGAGCAGGAGTCCACCGTAGCCGACAATCACGAATGTGCCGTTGCCGTAGGTCATGGCGGTGGGTTGTGCGTAGGGCGTATTCAATAACAGGATGTTCCAGGACAAGCCATCAGTACTGGTCCAGATGCCGAGGCCGTTCTCCGTCAAGAAGAAGTCGTCCACTGCCACCCATAAACCGTTTCCGTAGGCGGCAGCAACCAGATTTTGCGGATAAGGGGTGACACCATTCGACGTTGGAACATTGGCGGCCGACCAGGCGATCCCATCCGTGCTGGTCAGAATGCCCGATTCCGACAATGCAACAAAAGTGTTGTTGCCGAATGCTACGTTATGCAAGTAGTAGTAAGTCGTGGAATTTTCCTGGGTCAGTGTCCAGGTCTTGCCGTCGCTGCTTGCGCCAATCACGCCGATCCCCGCGCCGGTGCCGACCGCCACCCAGCGGCTGTTGCCGTAGGCAACGCTGCGGAAGCCCGCGGTGGTTCCGGAGGTGCCGGTTTCCCAGGTGTAGCCCAGCCCGGTTTGTGTCCCGCCGCTGCTGTTGTTTCCGCTGCTGCTGCCGTCGCTGGAGTAGCTGTCGTCCACACTCGGGCCGCAGGCCGCGAGCAGCAGCAAGGGCAGTATTCCGAAAATGATCCGATGAATCCCGCGCATGGCATGTCTCCCCCTCGTGGTAAGTGAAATACCTCAGCCGGGGACGCTTGCCTGCCTGCCCCCCTGACTTTATGAGTTAAAGTGTAGTATGTGTAATATGTTTTTATGTATATTTGTGGGGGACATTTTTCGCAGGGTCTGGCATGGCGTTTGCTTGGTTGAGGCGGTCAGCCGGGTGATGCCCGAAGCGCTGCCATCCCACGCCGGGTCGCAAACGGTTCCGTCCAACAGCTTGGAGACAGGATCATGAACAAGACAATGATTTTCGCGGCTCTGTTGCTGGCATCGCCGGCAGCCATGGCGGCACCGGATATCGGCGTGCAGGCCGGGGCAGGCACGCTGGGCCTGAATTTCGGGGTCAATTACCGCATCAATGCCTTTGTCGGCGTCGGCGGCGCGATCAACAACTACACGTATTCCAGGGACAGCGACTACAAGGGGGTCAACTATTCCGCGGACCTGCACCTGTCCTCGCAAATGCTGGTGCTGAATCTCTATCCTTTCGGCGGCAGCTTCCACGTGACGGGTGGCTGGATGCACAACGGCAATTACTTCGCGCTGCGCGGCCAGCCGGACGCCAACGGCAATTACACCTTCGACGGCAACACCTACTCCGCATCGCAGGTGGGCACCGTTTCCGCGCGCATGGATTTCAAGAGCAGCGCCACCTATCTCGGCATCGGCTGGGGCGGGAGCGGCAACTGGGGGCTGACGTTCGATCTCGGCGTCATGCGCCAGGGCGAGCCGAACTTCACGCTGACGGCGAGCGCCGCAGCTTCCAATCCGCAGCTTGCCTCCGACGTTGCCAGCCAGCAGGCGCAGTCGCAGGACGACGTCAGTTCCTTCACCTGGTATCCACAGGTCAAGCTCGGGCTGTACGTCAATTTCTGATCAAGGGCATCCCTGATTTATTCTTCGTCGTTCCCGCTTTCGCGGGAACGACGAAGTAATCACAGCTTCCCGAGATCCTCTTTCAAAAGGACGCCTTGCCTCAGGGCGTGAACGGCGTCTTGAGCTTCTTCTTCACCGCCACGTTCTTCAGGCGCGCGTAGCGCGG
Source organism: Gammaproteobacteria bacterium (assembly GCA_035701605.1). Classification (GTDB taxonomy): domain Bacteria; phylum Pseudomonadota; class Gammaproteobacteria; order Natronospirales; family REEB76; genus DASSKW01. The sequence continues at coordinate 12,923 of DASSRV010000024.1, read as the reverse complement.
CAAGCCGTCCTTGTAAGGCGGATAGTCCTCACCTTTTATAAGCGGCGCCAGATAACGGCGGCACTTGGCGGTGATGCCGAAGCCGTCCGGCGTGATGAAATCGCGCGGCATGAATTTCTCGCGGTTGGCGACCTCGCTCAACTTCGCCATGCCGATGCCCCATTTGTAAGGCTTGTCCGATTTGCGCACGATGGCCGGCATCACGGCATTGTGGCCCTTGAGCGCGAATTCCACCGCCGCCTTGCCGACCGCATAGGCCTGTTCCACGTCGGTTTTCGAGGCGATGTGGCGCGCGGCGCGTTGCAGGTAATCGGCGAGCGCCCAGTGGTACTTGAAACCCAGCTCGCGCTTGACGAGTTCGGCGAGGAACGGCGCGACGCCGCCCAACTGCGCATGCCCGAAGGCATCGCGGCTGCCGGCTTCGGCCAGGAACTTGCCTTGCGAATTGCGCGCACCTTCGGACGCCACCACCACGCAGTAGCCGTATTTGTCCACGCTCTGTTTCACGCGCGCAAGGAATGCGGCGGGATCGAAAACGATTTCCGGGAACAGGATGATGTGCGGCGCATCGCCGGCTTTTTCACCCGCCAGCCCGCCGGCCGCCGCAATCCAGCCGGCGTGCCGGCCCATCACTTCCAGGATGAACACCTTGGTGGACGTCCGCGCCATGGACGCGACATCCAGCGCGGCCTCGCGGGTCGAGACCGCCACGTATTTCGCCACCGAGCCGAAGCCGGGGCAGGTGTCGGTGATGGGCAGATCGTTGTCCACGGTCTTGGGCACGTGGATGGCCTGGATCGGGTAACCCAGGGTCTCGGCCAGTTGCGAGACCTTGAGGCAGGTGTCGGCGGAGTCGCCGCCGCCGTTGTAGAAGAAGTAGCCGATGTCGTGCGCGCGGAACACCTCGATCAGCCGTTCGTATTGCGCGCGGTTTTCCTCCAGGCCCTTCAATTTGTAGCGGCAGGAGCCGAACGCGCCGCCCGGAGTGTGACGCAGTTCACAAATTGCCGTCGCCGATTCGCGGCTGGTATCAATCAGATCCTCGGTCAGCGCGCCCAGAATGCCGTTGCGACCGGCATACACCTTGCCGATGCGGGCCTTCTGGCGGCGCGCGGTCTCGATCACGCCGCAGGCCGAGGCATTGATGACGGCGGTCACACCACCGGATTGGGCGTAAAAGGCGTTTTTTCTGGCGCGCATGCGGCGTGATCCTGTGGATTATGTGGGATACGGACTCGTATCGAAGACGAGGGAAGATTGTAGCCGGGACACGGTTCCGCCAAAAGCCGGAATATGTATTCGCTTGTACACGCTGACGGTTTTTTCTGGTACGGTTATCGCGTGCCCGAGAAGAGGCGGGCACACGGCGCGAAGGGGTGCCGGACAGCATGGGCCGCAGGGCCCGCAAACCGAACAGGCGGGGAGGAGCGATGCAGGGAAGGCTTGTCAGGCTGGCAATCGGCAGTGTGCTGGGTTTGGCTTCGGTCTGTGCGCTGGCGCAGTCCGTGCCGCCGTCCGCGCCCACACCGGGCTCGGTGCAATCCACGCTGCCGGCCAAACCCGTCCAACCCGCGCCCGAATCCGCGCCCACCATCCAGAAACCCGCCAGTCCGGCCAGCCCGTCCGCCGATGGCGGCATCACCGTGCTGGTGAAGCAATTCGTGCTCACCGGCAACACGGTATTCAGCAGCGCCGCATTGCAGTCATTGCTTGCCGGGGAGACCGGCAAGCGTCTGACATTGAACCAGCTCTACGATGCCGCCGACACGCTGACCGCGTATTACCGCAAGCACGGCTACGGTCTCGCCTACGTCACGCTGCCGGCGCAAACGCTCAAGGATGGCGCAGTGCGCTTGCAGGTGGTGGAAGGCCGCATCGGCAACCTCGCCATTCAGGGCAACGACAACACCGACAATGAAACCCTGTTCGAGCGCGTGTCGAGCGTGCAGCAGGGCGAGGTGTACACCGACGCCGCCATGCAGCGCGCGGTGATGCTGCTCAACGATCTGCCGGGCGTGCAGGCGCGCGCGGTGCTGAGTCCGGGCGCGGACTTCGGCACCTCCAACGTGCTGTTCAACGTGCAGGAAACACCCTACGCCGGCAGCATTTCGGCGGACGACTACGGCCGCAGCGTCATCGGCCGCTGGCGCGTCAACGCGGATGCCCGCGTCAACAGCCTCACCGGGAACGGCGATCAACTCAGCGCCGGCGTCACGCATTCCTCAGGCAATCTGCTCAATTTCGGCAAGCTCGGTTACAGCCTGCCGCTGGGTCCGGCCGGCGGCACGCTGTCGGCATCCTTCAACCGCGCGATATACCACGTCGGCGGCAGCCTGTTCGGCCCGCTCAACATCAGCGGCAGTACACAGAACGGCGGGCTCAACTATTTATATGCCGCCGAGCGCAGCCGCAGCGAGAATTTCTACTGGGGCCTGGGCGCAACGCACAACACCAGCCGTGTCAATTCCGGCGGCCAGAATCTCGTCACCACCAACATCAACCTGCTGCAACTGACCGCGTTCTACAACCGCGTGTACCCGGATTACAGCTACTACACGCTGGCCGGCAACCTGTGGACCAACGGCAAGACCAACGACGGCACCAGCAACAGCGCGGAAAAACTCCGCATGCAGTTCGATGCCAGTTACGTGGAGCCGTTCTGGACCCAGTGGCGCTTCATTGCGAGCGGCAGTCTCGCCTATTCGCCGGATCCCGTGGTGGACACCGACAAGTTCTCGCTCGGCGGCCCGGACAACGTGCGCGGCTTCCTGTCCGCGGAACAGCGCGGCGACCGTGGTGTACTGGTCACGCTGGAATTGCAGCGCAGCATTGCCTTGGGCAGCCTGCCGAGCGCGGCCGGCGTGTTCGTGGACAGCGGCAAGGTCTGGAACCTGGAAACGGCGGGCACGCCGGCCCGGAATCAGGGCCTGTCCAGCGCCGGCATCGAGTGGCTGGTCGGCCCGAGTTCGGGCGCCTGGAATGCGCGTCTGCAATGGGCCTGGGCGGTGGGCAGCTACCAGCCGAGCGACGGCAACAACGGCGGCCACATCTGGTTCACGCTGGGGATGTCGTTCTGAGCTAGTATTTTCATAGATCGCGCAGGATGCGCGGCATAGAGACGAAGAGGATGGTGCCATGAAACGCGAAACCGTCACACTCAAACCGCTCACGGCGTTTCTGAAGCAGCGATTGCGCGCGCGCGCGCTCACGCGCACCGCACTCGGTCTGGGCGCACTCGCGCCCGCGTTTGCGTTCGCCAATCCCACCGGCGGTCAGGTCGTGGGCGGCAACGCCAACATCGCCGCACCGGACGCCGATCACACCGTCATCAGTCAGGCTTCGCAGAGCGCCATCATCAACTGGCAGCAGTTCTCCATCGGCAGCGATCAGTTCGTGCAGTTCATCCAGCCCGACAGCTCCGCGGTGGTGCTGAACCGGGTGGTGGGTGGCCAGGCCTCGCAGATTCTCGGCAACCTCTCGGCCAACGGTCAGGTATTCCTGGTCAATCCGCACGGCGTGTTCTTCGGGCAGGGCGCGACACTGGATGTACAGGGTCTGGTCGCCACCACGCTCGACATCGAGGACAGCGATTTCCTCGCCGGGCACTACGTCTTCACCAAGGGCACGGGCGCGCCGGATGCCGGCGTGGTCAATCAGGGCACACTCACCGCGAACAGCGGCTATATCGTCCTAGCCGGGGACAGCGTCGGCAATGCCGGCATGATCGAAGCCGAAACCGGGCAGGTGGTCCTGGCCGCGGGCGGCCAGATGACCCTGACGCTCGGCAACGACGCGCTGGTGGGTTTTGCCATCAATCAGGCCACGCTCGCCGACTATGCCGGCGTCAGCAATGTCGGCGAGATCACCGCCAACGGCGGCATCGTGCTGATGGCGGCCAAAGTGGCGAATGCGCTGACTGCCACCGCGGTCAACAACAGTGGTTTGATCACCGCGCACAGCATCGAGGATCACAACGGCATCATCATGCTCAAGGCCGCCGGCACGGACATTGAGAACAGCGGCACGCTGGATGCAAGTGCCACGGGCGAGGGCGTTGCCGGCGGCACCGTCATCCTGCATGGCGACGGTCACACCGAACTGACGGAAACCGGCGTCGTCAATGCCGAAGGCAAGAATGCACGCGGCGGCTTCGTGGATTTGTCCGGCGCGCATCTCAGCATACGCGGTGAGGTCAACCTGGGTCACGGCGGCAGCCTGCTGATTGACCCTCAAAAGATGATGATTACGGCCGGTGGAAGCCCGGGAGGGACTCACTCCGCCCACATCATCACGGGTGGTGAATACCTCAGTGCCCAGTTCATTGAACACAAGCTCGATACCGGCAACGATGTGATTCTGATTGCGAGCAATAGCATTCTCGCGAGCGATGGTTCCGGCCAAGCTTCGGGACCGGCGACCAGCATTATGGCAACCGGCTCCGGCAAGCTCTCGCTTAAAATCGGCACACTGCATTTTTATGGCAGCCCTTCTGCCGCCTCGGGCACATTGGTGGGCTTCACTCCATCCCAGTGTGGACAGGGTGTGTGTACGCCGAAAACGGGTACCCCGCTCAGCGATTACGGCTTCGTGGCCGGCACCGGCGGTACCATCAATCTCAGCGGCGTCACCATCAACATCGCGGGCGGTTTCACGGCTTCGGCCGGTACCGGTGATGTGCAACTGGGGGCGGTCACAGCGAAGAACATCAAGATCACAGCCGGTACGGTTGCCACGGGAAATCTCACGACCAATGGCTCGTCCAATGCCGGGATTTACATCAAGACCATCACCAACACCAGCAAGGTTTCCACCATTCAGACCGGTGTGCTTGTCACCACCGGCGGCGGCAATATCAGCCTGTCGCAATCGAATAACGCGACTGGCACGGTAGGTACTGGAAGCATCAATGTAGGGGGGGCAATCAGCGTTGTGGGCGCGGTGAACATCACCGCGTACAACCCCAACCTGACGGTTCCCACGGGCGCCGGCGACATCAATCTGCAATCGGTTACCGGCAAATCCATCACTATCAATACGACGGCCGTGAGCAAGAACTCGATCTCAGTCGGCAGCCTCCATGCCACGGGAGGGGCGACCGGCGACGACATTCGGATAACCGCGAAGGCGACCGGTGGTTCCGGTGGTGCCATTCATGTCTATGGCGATATCACGGCCGATGGAGGTGGAGCTTCCCTGGCTGCATCTGCGAGCGGCATCGGTGCCAGTATTGATGCCAACGGCGTCGCCATTTCGGCGGCGGGCGCGGTTTACATTTCGGCAAAGGCCGGCGGCAGCGATGGCGGCATTGTCCTGGGCGCCGTCACCGGCAAGAACATCAACATCGTTTCGCAAAGCACCACACCCGGCATCAAGGTCGGTGCGCTCACCGCGAACGGAGCGGCTACCACGGATCTCGTCCGCGCTGAGTTGCTCAATGCCACGGGCAGTTCGGGCTTGACGGGAACTCTGGAGGTTGATGGCGCGGCCAAGAGCCTGAACGGCGATGTCTTGCTGAATGCCGGCAAAACCAGCCTCAAACTCGGCGCGTCTTCCGCCGCGATCAACGACGTTACTGCGGGCGGTGATGTGGTCCTGACCGGCAACGACTTGCTGATCGGCGGGGTAACCGCGGTCGGGAACGTTTACCTCAACGCACAAGCCAACCCCACTGCCCACATCAAGGTGGCGGGCAGCAAGGCGATCAAGGGCAAATCGGTGACCGCGGTTATCAACGGCGGAGGCACGGCGAGCGGCAGTATCGTCGTGAACGACGTGACCGCAACCGGTGCGACCACTGCCGGGGCGATCATGATTGGTGCGGGCGGCTACGGCCGTCCTGTTGCGATCACCACCGGCAATCTCACGGCGACCGGCGGCGCAATTGACGTGTACGGCACCAATGGCGGCGGCACCTTGACCGTGAACGGCGATATCAAGGCTGGCGGTGCGGTGAGGCTGCTGGCCACGGGCGCCAGTGCGGCGCAGACGCTGGGTGGCATCACCGTCGCGGGCGCGATTTCGGCCGGTGGCAGTGTGACCGTCAATGAGCAGGGCGATTTCACCGGCGCGAACACGCTGACGCTCGGGAATATCACGGCCGGCAAATCCGTGAACGTGGATGTCGAGCGCCAGAACACGGGTTCGGCAGTGCTGTCCATCGGCAATATTGATGCCCCGAGCATCATGGTGAATGAAGCGGCTTTCAACTTTTCTGCAGCCGCCAAGTTGACGCTCGGCAATCTGACCGCTGTCAACACAGCCGGACAGGCGCTGGTCAATGTGATGGCAAGCGGAAAAAGCAACGTCATCACCACCGGCGCGATCACGGCGAAGGGCAAGGTGGCGGCTTACGCCGGCAGCAGCAGCGGGGCTACCACGTCGCAGGTGACGAAAGCCACCGGTGCTGGCGTGGTGCTCTACGGCAGCAGCAGCGGCATTGGCGGGACGGACATCACGGTCAACGGTGGCATCATGATCGAGGCGCAGGCCGGCAATTACACTCTGTCCAAGACCGGCAGTCATGCGTTGACCGGCTCGGGCAGTACCGGGCAGGCATTGCTGTTACTGTTTGACCCTGCATCCAACCTGGGTTCGGTCAAGGTTGCGGGCGACATCAACATGACCGGTGCGGGCAGCGTGAATGCCACTCTGGTCGGGGGCCAAATCAATGTCGGCGGCAAGGTGACGCTGACGGCGAGTGCCGTACATTCCAAGCTGACGAAGGTGAATACTGCCAGCGGCAACAACCTGACATCCAGCATGAGTGCGGCAGTCACGGGCGAAGCACTGTTCTTCGTGAGAGCCGACAGCGCCGCCGGTATATCAGCGAGCGTCGCCGGTGCCATCAACGTCTCGGGTCCCAGGGCGGATGTCGCCGTCAAGGGTGGCAACGTCAAGCTCGGCAGTGTCACCGTCACCGGACAGGGCGTGAAACAGAAGCGCAGCGTGACCGGCACCAGCGGGGGAGCGGCGGTCAGTTTCTCCTCCAGCCGCAGTGCGGGTTTTGGCGCCATCACCGCGCATGCCACGGGTCCGGCATCCACGGCCACGGTCACGATTGGCGGCGACGTGAACGTGAGCGGGATCGGTGCGGCGAATATCAATGTAACGGGACTCAACATCAGCACCCGTAATATCACGGTCAATCAGACCGCGGGCCATTACACGGCGCAGGGCAGCCTGCCCGGCACGGGGGGCGCCTCGTACAGCTTCGGGGGTTATTTCAATTACGGCGTCCTACCGCTGAAGCAGGGCACGCTCGATGGTGGCATGGCGCTGGTGTCTTTGCAGGCCAAGGGGCCGTCACCCTGCAATTGCAGCAATGCGACGTTCGCCAAGAATGTCACGGTGGCCGGCGACATCAAGGTGAACGCCGTGGGCGACGGTTTCGTGACGCTCGCGGGCAGCGCGGTCTCGGTGTCCGGCGGGATCACCGGCACGGCCGCCAAGGCGACCGTGGCCAACGGCAAGCGCGATTTCACGTACACGGATTCCCAGTCCAAAGTCTGGAATGTGGCGCATACGCTCAGCGGTTCCGGCGGGCGCATGGAAGTGGATATCCGCGGCAAACGCGGCACCGGTTCCATCACCAGCAACGAAATCTACAGCGGCGATGTCACGGTGGGCGGCGCCATCAGTCTGACCGGGCCGGTGGCCCGTGTGAATATAAAGAGCGGCAATGCCACCGTGTCCGATGTTTCGATCACCGGCACTGGAGAGAATCTCTCGATCAAGGACGTGTACACGCCCAGTGGCAGCGGCGCGGCCTACACGGTGCAACGCAGCGGCGTGTTGAGTGGCACGATGATCGAGCTTCAGGCCACGGCGGCGGGCGGCACATTGAAAGCCGGCAATCTGACGGCCAAGGGGCCGTTGATAGCCGGCGCGCATCTGATTGCCAGCGATATCACTCTGGGCAGTCTGGATGCAAGCGCCTCGTCCGGGACCGCCACCGCGAAGGACACCCGTATCTCACCGAATGCCGTCACGCTCACCGGCGGCAATGCGCTGGTGGGGATTTTTGAACTGAGTGGATCGGGCTCCAATGTGACACTGGGTACTGCCGATGCCACTGGCAACCTGAATGTGACCGCGGCAACCGATGCGAATCTGGTGTTCAACATGGACGTTGCCGGATACACGCTGGTCACGGCTGGCAAGGACATTACCAGCAATCCGACGGTCAAGCTGCTGAATTTCACCGATTATGATTCGCGCCCGGATGGCAATAATGGTGCAACAGGCCCGTTCCCGCCCCTGAGTCTGGTCACTTCGGGATTGGCGCTGTTTGCCGGCGGCAACATTGACATGAGCACCGCCAGCATCACGGTGGGCACCGGCACCGTGCCCGGTGTGGCGGCGGACAGTACGGCGGTTGCGCTCGTTGGCGGACAGGGCTTGAGTGTTCCCGCAGGAGCGCCGAACGCGGCACTGGTGGCGGGCGGCGCGCTCTCGCTCGGGAAGTTCACTTTGCAGGGCGACTATGTGTATCTCGAAGCAGGCAGCTACACGCTGAACGGCCCGGTCAGCGTTCCCACCCAGACCCTGGTGCAGTTCGTACCGCTCCCGCTGGACGGCAGCATCAGCATCGAGCCCGACAGCTCGACATCCGCGGCCGTCACACTGGACGAAGGGCTCCTGAACCTGTTCCCCGGTGCCACGTTATTGATCGGCGGGACTACCACGAGCGGGGACGTGACCATCGGCACCCAGGGCACCATTACCCTGTCGGGCGGCAGCAATTTCCTGGTGGACACGACGGGGACGGTCACGGGACTGGAGAACGTTCTGAGTACCGGGTTGGTGGTTGACCTGCGTGCGCAGGTGTTCCAGATCCCGACGGCCAGTGAGATCAATACCTCGAATACCACCGACGAGGACAAGGACAAGAATCCGTTCATTGAGGCTGAAGCAGGCGAAGGCGATGGTGGCGGCGACATCGCGCACGACGACAGCGCGGCCAGCGTCTGTCATGGATAAGGGGGCAACAGCATGAACAAACTGAAAACGATTCTTGCCCTGTTGCTGCTGCTCGGTACGGCGGTGTCGGTGATTGCCGGTGCGCAGGAAGCCGGTACGGCGGGCGCCGTCGCACCGGCTGGCACGGTGACGCTGGTCACCGGCCGGGCCACGGCGGTGTCGCCGGCCGGGCAGATCCGCAATCTGTTTTACGGCGCCAAGGTGTATTCCGGCGAAACGCTGATGACGGCCGGTGCGAGCTACGTGAACGTGGTATTCAGCGACGGCGGACGCGTGCTGCTCAGGCCGGAAAGCCGTTTCGTGATCGAGCGCTACCAATACGCTGGCAATGCGGGCGCTGCCAATACCAATAACAACGCAAATGAGGCCAAGCATGAAAGCGCGTTCTTCCGGCTGCTCAAGGGCGGATTTCGCGCCATCAGCGGCCTGATTGGCCACAAGCAGCGTCAGGACTACGCGGTGCAGACGCCGGTGGCGACCATCGGTATCCGCGGTACGGATTACGAAGTGCGCTATTGTGCGGGGGATTGCGGCGACATCCAGCCGACGCCGCGGGATGGGCTGTACACGGGCGTGCAGTCCGGCGGTATCGTGGTCAACAACCAGTCCGGCGAGATCGTGCTCAGCCAGGGTCAGTTCTCGCTGGTGCCGTCCAGCGGCGCGGCGCCGGTTCCGCTGCCGGTCAGACCGCCGGCACTGGGCAAGAAGCCGCTGCCTGATCCGCGCACCTGCGACTAGAACTTATCTCAAAGTCCCGTTCGCCCTGAGCGTAGCGCCGCAGGCGCGAAGTCGAAGGGGGTTAAGCCCATGATTTTCATGTGTTTCGATTTCGCCTGTCCTGAGCTTGTCGAAGGGCGCAACACGAACGGCTGGATATTTTTTGATAGGTTCTAGCAGAGTTGCACGGAAGGCCGCGCCGCGCGTTGACGTGCCCGGCGTCTACGGGTACTTTACCGCTGCCTTGTCGGCCGCCCGGGCCGGCGGGACGGGCCGCATGGCCCCGCAACACCCTGATTTCCAACGAACAAGGCAAGCGAGACACGCCATGAGGATCGTGCTACTCGGAGCCCCCGGCTCCGGCAAGGGGACCCAGGCCAAACTCCTGACCGAGAAATACCGCATCCCGCACGTTTCCACCGGGGACCTGCTGCGCGCCGCGCTTTCGGCCGGCACCCCGCTGGGATTGCGGGCCAAGGCCGCCATGGATGCCGGGCAACTGGTGAGCGACGAGATCGTGCTCGGCATCATCCGCGAGCGGCTGGGCACCGACGACGCGCGCAAGGGCTTCATCCTGGATGGTTTCCCGCGCAACCTGGTGCAGGCACAAGCGCTCGACGCCATGCTCATGAACCTGAATCAGCCGCTGGACTGTGCGCTGCTCATGGAAGTGGACTACGACATCCTCATGCAGCGTCTGACCGGTCGCCGCACCTGCGAGAACTGCGGTGCAACTTACAACGTGTACACGCATCCGCCGCGTCTCGACGACCAGTGCGACCGCTGTGGCGCTCCCCTGCATCATCGCGCCGACGACAACGAGGAGACCATCGGCAACCGCTTGCGCGTGTACGAAAGCCAGACCCGCCCGCTGATCGCGTTCTACCGCCAGCAGAACCGGCTCGAGACCGTGGATGCGGTGGGCGAAGTGGCGGACATCTTCAAGCGCCTGCAGGTGATTCTGGAACCGATCGTCAAGGGCACGCGCAAACCCGTGCTGCCGCCGGTGCCGGCTGTATCGGTCAAGCCGCAGGGCCGGACGAAACCGACGGGGAAGCTGCCATCGGCCAAGCCGGTTGCTGCCGCGAAACCGGCGCGGAAGGAAACCGCCGCGAAGAAATCGACGGCAAAAAAGGCTGCGGCGAAGAAGCCCGGCGCGAAAAAGGCGGCAGCAAGGAAACCGGTCACGAAAAGATCGGCCGCGAAGAAACCCGCGGCTGCCAAACGCAAGGCCGCCAGGCTCAAGGCGAAGCCGGCCGCCAGGAAACGCGTTGCCGGAAATAAGAAAAAACCCGCTCGCCGCTGATCACTTCCCGGCGCGGGTTTTTCTAGAACTTATCTCAAAGTCCCGTTCGCCCCCGGATCAAGTCCGGGGCAGGCTCTGAGCGTAGCGCCGCAGGCGCGGAGTCGAAGGGGACTAAGCCCATGATTTTCATGTGTTTCGATTTCGCTTGTCCTGGGCTTGTCGAAGGGCTCAACACGAACGGTTGGATAATTTTGAGATAGGTTCCAGCATCAGGCGGTGGTCGCGCACCACGAGCGCGATTTCGCCGTCGAGCAGCCGCAACAGATCGCGCCCCACGGCGTCCAGCCGCCATCCGGACAGCACCGCGAGCGAGCGCTCGCCGCGCACCAGTTTCTCGATCTCCGCACGCGTCGCAAGCTGGGCCGCGCTGACCTCGCCAGCCGCGCTCTTGAGGCGCAGCACCGCACTTAGCGCATCCACCAGCGCTTCGTCTTCCGCATCCAGTCGCGCCGCGGGCGCAGCGCCCGGTGTGGCCGCGGGCGCATCGCGCAGCAGCGTCAGCCAGGCCTCGCCATACTTGCGCAGCAGCGCATCGTTCACGCCGCGCATTTCACGCAGGGCCTCGATGCTTGCCGGTTGCTGGCGTGCAAGGTCGTAAAGCAGTTCATCCTTCAGCACCCACTGGCGCGGCAGGTCTTCGTCCATGGCGCGTTGCTCGCGCCAGGCAGCCAGCGTTTTGGCCGCGGCCAGTTGCCGCGGTTTCAGGCGCTGCGCACCGCGCAGGCGTCGCCAGGCCAGCTCCGGGTCGTTGCGGTAGGTGGCGGGGTCCTCGAGCGTCGCGCGTTCGCGTTCCATCCACGTCAGCCGTTCGCGGCGCGCGAGTTCCGCGTGCAGTTTCAGGTACACGTCGCGCAGGTAGCGCACGTCGTCCGCGGCGTAACGCTGCGCGCCTTCACTGAGCGGACGGCGCGACCAGTCGGCGCGCGTGTGACCCTTGTCCAGATGCACGCCAGTGAGCTGTTCCACCAGGGTGGCATAGCCGACCTGATCCGGAAAACCGGCAAAGCTCGCGGCAAGCTGGGTGTCGAACACCGGCGTCGGCACGCGTTGCGCGAGATTGAAGAGGATTTCCAGGTCCTGGCGCGCGGCATGCAGCACCTTGGTGATGTGCGTGTCGTACAGGACATCGAGCAGCGGGGACAAATCCGTAACCGCCAGCGGGTCCACGCAGGCGACCAGTTCCGGCGTGGCAAGCTGGATCAGGCACAGCTTCGGGAAATAACTGCGCTCGCGCATGAATTCGGTGTCGAGCGCAAGCCATGCGGCGGTCCTGAGGCGTTTGCACAGTGCGTCGAGGTCGTCCGCAGTGGCGATCCAGAGGCTTGAGCTGTCATCCGACATGGGATTTCCGTTTCGCGGGCGGCCCGCTGCAAGGTATCATGCGCGCCAGCCATTGAAGGGCAGGCACCGGTTTGAAAGCGATTGTACGCACTTGCTGGGAAATTTGCCGCTTGCGCAGCGGTCCGCAGGTGTTTCCGCGTTCCGGTATCCTGCTCGGCATCCTGCTGGCGGGTTACGTGTTCCTGGACCTGTACAGCGGGTTCCTCGGCGGCCTGTACGCGCCGTTGACGCTGCTCGGCGAAACCGTGCTGGATACCGCGATGCTGGTACTGTTCTGTTACCTGGTACTGCGCTGCTGGAATTATCCCGCACGCTTCATCCAGACACTATGCGCCATGCTCGGCAGCAGCGGATTGCTGATGTGCGCGAGCCTGCCGCTGCTGTCGGTGGTGCATTTCGAGAGTCTGCCGCTGCTGCAACAACTGGCGAGCTGGATGCTGATGCTGCTGTTCCTGTGGAATATCGTGGTCACCACGCATATCCTGAAACACGCGCTGGCGCCCGCACGCTATGCCCCGATCCTGCTGGCCGGCCCGTACCAGTTGCTGAATTTCATGGTGCTGACGCTGTTGTTTCAGGT
>DASSRV010000023.1:0-5659 GCA_035701605.1 Gammaproteobacteria bacterium | reverse complement strand
CTGAATGTGCGGATTGCCGTCGGGATGGATATCGCCCTGTGCGCGATCTACGCTGGAGGGCACATCCAGCAGTTTGATAAAGGACGCAGCATCCAGATAACCGGGTTGGCCCGGTTGCACCTTTGGATTATCCCCCTGACGCAACAGGATCGGCAGCCAGCCGATTTCAAGCTGCGCCCCGTTGCATACCACCAGATCCGCACGCCGCATTTTTGAGATCAGACTGGGGCGGGCCTGAATGTAATGCGGATCGTTGTAGGCACCGGTCGCCGACGTCACGTCCACGTGGTCGCCGCCGATGGTCTTCGCCAGCGCGGCCCAATGCGGTTCACAGGCAAAGATGTTGAGATCGGCGAACGCCGGTGCCGAGAACAGGAGGGCCAGCAGAATCAACAATAGTTTCAGGTTTTTCATGACGATTTCCTCACTGAATTCAGTAACAGGTTTTGGTGTTGCTTCAGAATGTATGTGCGGGATGTGCGCCCATGGCGACGATGTATTGCAGGAACACCTCGTTCTCCGAAGCCGGGCTCGACATGTCGTGGCTGAATTGCAGCCGGAAGCGGCTGAACTCGGTATTCGAAAAATCAATCATGGCACTGTAGCGTTTGGGCGTGAACCCGTTTGCCAGCAGCACCGCGGGACGGTAACTGCCGTTGACAGTGTTGTCGCTCCTCAAACGGTCATAACGGAGCCCGACACGCCAGCGCGGCATCCACTGATACACGCCCTGCACGTACCAGCCATTGGCGGAACCGCTGTAGTCACCCTGTAGCGGCAGGCAGGGATTTCCTGTATTGCAGGCACCTGGAAATACTGTGCCCTGTTCGCTGCGACGCAGGTACTCGGCCTGAAAGATGAAATTCTTCTCGTAGAAATTGCCGTGCGGTGACCATTTCCAAACAAAATCAGCACCGGCAATGTGGCTGTCGCCCGTGAAAAACGGCCCGGCACCAACCATGACGCTGTTCGGGTCAGTCGGATCGGTGCCCAATGAAGGTCGGTTCGCGGAATGTGCCGACAGGTAGGACAAACCCGCGTACCAAGTGCTGCTGTCACTCACATCCTGGCTCATTTTCACGAAGACCGTGTGGGCCCCATTACCGCTGTGGGCCGCACCCCCAGCGGGAAATCCGTCGCCATTGAAGGCTTCCGCACCGAACAACAGGTAGGTGTCGGTTGGCGCGAGCCAGGTAATCTGCACGCCGGGATCGCTGTACTGGTTATTGAGCATGGCTTCATAGACCAACGGCTGATCCACGAAATCCCAGACGTGCGAATGGCGCGAATTCTGATAGCCGAAACCGGAGAAAAACTTGCCGGCCCTAATAGTGAACCCGTCTGGAAGACTGGTGGACTGAAGGTAGGCGAGTTCCACCTCGACCGAACTTTCTCCGTGATCGTCGTGGAACGAGAGCGCACCAAATCCGTAAAACAGGTTATCAATGTTGGAGGCCAGATCGAGTTCCGACTCGCCCAGTGAAAACCCCTGTGGACACAACCCTGCTTCATCGCCCAGCATGAAGCCGGGGATCTGCCGGTTGCCGGCTGCATCGTTGTAGCTGCCGTAGGTGCCCTGCATGACAAAGCCGATGCCCGGATTGAACGCACTGATTCCGCCCTGCGGGGCGGCATGGGCAGGCAAACCGAGTACAAATGTGGATGCCGCGGCCAGCGCGGCTGCTGTTTTGAAACGCATGAAAGAATCTCCGTCGTGTTCCGAATGAATAGCCGCATCGGCTGTTCGCCGATGCCGGACATGACATATCAATCGAGGAACTTAAACGGGAGGGGCGCGGCTGAACCGGGTACGCGGGAAAGGCGGGATATGAAATTCGACAAGTTTGGCAGGAGTATATTCAGTGTGGCTCGCCGGAGGCAGCGCCAGCACAGCGACACCCGGCACACCGAAGGCGTGCCCCGCCATCACGCAGTATTGGCACAGATTGTCCTGGGAGCCGATGGGATGGCTGTCCTGATGTGCCGGGAACCCGGTCTGCACCAGCAGCAGCACCGCGGCCAGGACCAGAAATGTCCGGCGCCAATGCGGCGCGCCAAGTGCATGGCGGCAACGCTCAGGCCAGGATCGGTGCATGTGTGTCTGTGTCCTAATGTTTGCGCGCATGGCGGCCCACGGCCTCAATCCGGAACAGGATCTGCCGGGCCATCTGGCGTTGCAAGTTCGCATACAGGACGCCGGCCTGTTGCGCATTGCCCAGCGCATTGGCCTCGTCATAGGCATAGTTGCGCTTCAGCGTCAGGGTTTCAGGTGCGATCAGCGTGCCGGCGGGCGAAGTCAGCGAGAACCGTACCTGATACGCCACTTCCTCTTCGACCGGGCGACCGAGGTTGTTCACGGACAGCACGCGCTGCAGACGCTGGGCGCTGATCACGGACAGTGTGGCGGTGGCATGAGTCGGATCGTCCACGACCGATGTGGTATCGCTTGACAGGTTACGACGCAGTTCGCGCACCAAACCATCGTTGCCGGACGGGATGCTGAGGTAGGTGCGTTGCATCACTGTCGGCAAATTGCCGCTGTTGCTCAGGTGAAATCCGCAGCCCGACAGCAGCATGGCTGCCGCAAGCAGCGCGACGATCCTGCGCATTGAGGGTCTGAAAGCGTTCATCACACCACGATATTGACCAGCTTGCCCGGCACCACGATCAGCTTGCGAACCGTTTTGTCGCCCACGAACTGCTGCACATTCTGTTCCGCGAGCGCGGCTTTTTCCAGTGCCTCGCGTCCGGCATCCGCCGGCACCGCGACCCGGCCGCGCAGTTTGCCGTTGACCTGCACCACAATCTCGATGCGCTCGCGCACCAGTGCGACGGTATCCGCCTGCGGCCAGGCTGCCGCCGTCGCCAAGCCCTCCCGGCCCAGCATCCGCCACAGCGCTTCGCAACTGTGCGGCGCCATCGGTGCGAGCAACAGCGCGATGGTTTCAAAGGCTTCCTGCCGCACCGCACGGCCCTGCGGCGTGGCATCCTCGCTGCGCGTGACGGCGTTCAGCAGTTCCATGACCGCGGCCACCGCCGTATTGAACATGTAACGACGACCGATGTCATCACTGACCTTGGCGATGGTTTCATGCACCTGCCGACGCAGCTCGCGTTGTACCTCGTTCAATGCCGCAGCTTTCAGCTCGGGCGCAATTCCCGCCGCGACGTGCTCCGAGACTGCCTTCCACAGTCGCTTCAGGAATCGGTGCGCGCCCTCGACGCCGGCTTCCGACCACTCGAGTGTCTGCTCCGGCGGCACCGCGAACATCATGAACAGGCGCACGGTATCGGCGCCGTATTTTTCCACCAGCGCCTGTGGATCCACGCCATTGGCTTTCGACTTGGACATGGTGCCCATGCCGCCGTATTCCACCGGCCGGCCATCGGATTTCAGCGTGGCGCCGGTGATCTGGCCTTGTGCATTCTGGATGGGCGTCACGTCATCCGGGCTGTAATAGGTGATGCCGCCGGCCGCGCCTTTGCGGAAATAGATGTGATTCAACACCATGCCCTGGGTGAGCAGACGCGTAAACGGTTCCTCGAAATCCACCAGGCCGAGATCGTGCATGACCCGTGTCCAGAAACGCGAATACAGGAGATGCAGGATCGCGTGTTCGATACCGCCGATGTACTGGTCCACCGGCAGCCAGCGGTTGACGCGCGCGTCCACCATCGCCTTGTCGTTGTCGGCACAGGCATAACGCATGTAGTACCAGGACGAGTCCACGAAGGTGTCCATGGTGTCGGTTTCACGACGCGCCGCCCCACCGCATTTCGGGCAGGCGACGTTCACGAATTCCGCACATTTGGCCAGCGGATTGCCGCTGCCGTCCGGCGCCAGGTCTTCCGGCAGGACCACCGGCAAATCCTCATCCGGCACAGGCAGGTCGCCACAATCCGGGCAATGGATGATCGGGATCGGGCAACCCCAGTAACGCTGGCGCGAGATGCCCCAGTCGCGCAAACGGTACACCGTGCGCTTTTCACCGAGCTGTTTCTGTTCGAGTGCAGCCGCGATCGCGGCTATCGCCTGCCCGGTGTCCAGTCCGTCGAATGCACCCGAATTCACGGTTATCCCGTGTTCGGTAAAGGCTTCCTGCATCGTTTCCGCAACTGGCGCGTCCGCGTCGCGCGGCTTCACCACCACCTTGAGCGGCAGGTCGTGCTTGCGCGCGAACTCGAAATCGCGCTGATCGTGCGCCGGCACGGCCATGACCGCGCCTTCGCCGTAACTCATCAACACGTAATTCGCCACCCACACCGGCAGTTTTTCGTCCGTGAGCGGATGTTGCACATGCAGCCCCGTCGCCATGCCCTTCTTTTCCTGGGTGGCGAGTTCGGCTTCCGTGACACCGCCTTTTTTGCATTCCTCGATGAATGCAGCCAGTTCCGGGTTACGGGCTGCCGCGGCCGTTGCCAGCGGATGCTCCGCCGCCACCGCGACATAGGTCGCGCCCAGCAGGGTATCCGCGCGCGTCGTGAACACCTTGAGTACGCCGCCGTCATGCGGAAAGCCGATCTCGACGCCTTCGCTCCTGCCGATCCAGTTCGCCTGCATGGTCTTGACACGTTCCGGCCAGCCCGGCAGACCGTCCAGACCCGCGAGCAGACGTTCGGCACACTCCGTGATGCGCAGGTAATACATCGGGATTTCGCGTTTCTCGACCAGCGCCCCGGTGCGCCAGCCGCGGCCGTCTATGACCTGTTCGTTGGCCAGCACGGTCTGATCCACCGGATCCCAGTTCACGGTACCGGTTTTCTGGTAGGCGATGCCGCGCTCCAGCATCCGCAGGAACAGCCACTGGTTCCATTTGTAGTAATCGGGTTCACAGGTCGCGATTTCGCGCGACCAGTCAATGGCAAAGCCCAGCGACTGCAACTGCCGGCGCATGTAGGCGATGTTGTCATGGGTCCATTTCGCCGGCGGCACGCCGTTCTTGATGGCTGCATTTTCGGCGGGCAGGCCGAAGGCATCCCAGCCCATGGGTTGCAGGACGTCGCGCCCGTTCATGCGCTGATAACGGGTGATGACATCGCCGATGGTGTAATTGCGCACATGCCCCATGTGCAGGCGACCGCTGGGGTAAGGCAGCATGCACAGGCAGTAATACTTCTGCGCTGATGACGGAGAAGCCGGGTCGCCTGTTTCAGAGGCACGCCAGGCCGCTTGCGCCGCGGCGGTGATTGCTTTCGGGTCAAATTCCATCGTCATGCCGCTGTCCGCTGTTTTTCCCATCCAACTCGTGCACTGGCCCTGAGCATGATCGCCGTGAGCATGGCCGTAAACGTCACGTACCAGCTCATCACGATGGAATGCGTGAACATGGTCTCGGTCAGGCCGAAAATCAGCAGGCCCGAAATCATGATGATGCCGACGAACCCGGCCGCTTTGCGATCACCGGTACCTGTCCGTACAGCACCAATATAAAGCTTCAATGGCAAGCCCAAGACCAATAAATACGCCACTAAACCCAAAACGCCCCAGGATACCATGGCGTTGAAATAGTCATTGTGGGGATGGTCATATCTCGTAATTCCCGGAGAGATATCGTGTGTTTCCACCATCCTTGCGGTTTCCTTCATGAAAGCACCGCTACCGGCACCCATTAAGGGATGATGCAGAAAGATTTGCCAAGCCACCCGCCACATTTCGAGA
>DASSRV010000022.1:0-13206 GCA_035701605.1 Gammaproteobacteria bacterium | reverse complement strand
ACAGGCCGCAGCAGAATGCTTGTATCCGTTTCCGGCCGGTACATTTGCGGTCAATACGCTGGTAGTGTGCGATCGAGGCGATATCCCGCTCGTTGATAAGGCTGACAATGTCAAGCAAGGTGGCGCGGAAGGGATCGTCATTATATCTCAGCCTGGCAATGACCTTATTTCCGAGCCGTATGAGATTCCCGGCACCATGATCGCCAATGCCGATGGCTTGAAACTGGAAGCCTGGCTCACGGCCAGCGTGGGCGCGGGTACGCCGGCCCAGGCGCAACTCGTGGGAGCCAGTTATACCCATGATGCAAGCGGCGCGGACCAGATCGCGGATTTCAGCTCGCGCGGGCCGAACGACAGTGTGTACGACAACGTCATCAAGCCGGACGTTGCCGCCCCCGGTGTCAGCATACTGGCGGTGGTGTCCAATCCGAAATACACGGACGGCACCACGGGCGGCGCGGACGATCCCGAAACCTATGATTTCTACGACGGCACTTCGATGGCTTCACCGCACGATACCGGCGCCGGTGCCTTGCTGTTGCAATTGCATCCGGGCTGGAGTCCAGCGGAAATCAAGTCCGCGCTGATGCTGACTGCGGTCACGCAGGGCCTGACCGACCAGTGTGCCAGTCTCGACAGCGGCGACAACTGTGTCTCCAGCAGCGACTCGCCCTCGCCGCAGGTGCGCGGTGCGGGCCGGATTGACGTGGACGCCGCCAGCCGCACCGGCCTGGTGCTGGACGAAACGGCAGCGGATTACAAGGCGGCGAATCCGGATGAGGGCGGCGATCTTACCCAGATCAATCTGCCCAGTCTCGCCAACAACAACTGTGTCTTGAGCTGCACCTGGACGCGCACCGTGACCAGTGCGTTCACCAATACCGCCGCGCACTACACCGTGTCGGTTTCCAGCGGGAGCGGCAGCCCCGCCGTCACGGTATCGCCGGCATCGTTCGATCTCGATCCCGGCGCAAGCCAGACCTTGACCGTCACCGTGGATGTCAGCGGCCTGCCCTATGGACAATGGGCGTTTGCCCAGCTCGCCATCGTCAGCACGGACAATGGCGACGACGGCCAGCCGATTCCCGACATGCACATGCCGCTGGCGGTGGAACCGCAGAAGCCGGAGCCGAGCATGTCGCTGTCGCCGACCAGTTTGAGCCTGAGCCTGTTCGAAACGGAAAATACCAGCCAGAACTTCAGCATTGCAAATGACGGTCTCGCCGATCTCGACTGGGCATTCAATACCAAAAGCGGGGGTACGCAGGCGAGCACGGTGTGGGATCAGCCGGACAGCGGCAGCGGCAACGGCTTGCCCTCCGGCTATTTCACGCCGGATGCGCACGGTGTGTACAGTGCGGATCATTTCGTGATGCCGGTCAAGGGTACCCTCACGAAAATCTTCGCCAGCGGCTTTGCCCAGGACGGTGCCGGGCCCATCAACCTGACCACGGCCATCAAGCTTGACTGGTTCATCTACAAGGACAGCGGTGGCCAGCCGGCCGGCAATCCGGACGACGGCCTCGACGATTACGAGTGGCATTTCTCGACCCTGCCGACCGGTGCCGGCGTGGATACCACGGACGGCAACATCACGCTGGACCTGGACGCGGCCGGACAAAGCGCGGTGTCGTTGTCGGCGGGGACTTACTGGCTGATCGTCTCGCCGACCTTCAATGCGGAAATCTCCGATCCCGACGGCGCTGCCTGGTATTGGCTGGAAGGCAAGTCCGCGGACGGCCAATCCGATGGCATGATGATTGATCCGACCAATGCCTTCGGCGACGGCACCACCTGGCAGACGCTGGGCGATTCGCTGGCGTTCACGCTCACCGGAACGCTGGACTGCTCCAAGGGCAAGCTCGCCGGACTCAGCTTCAGCGAGCAGAGCGGCACGATCAAGGCCGGAGCCACGCAAACCGTCACTGCCACGTTTGATGCTGCGGCTGTCAAGGCGGGCTCTTATGCGGCGACCTTGTGCGTGGCGGGCAACGACCCCGTGCATCCGTTGCTGACTTTGCCGGTGGCGGTGACCGTGACCACGGTACCCAAATCCAGCGGCGGTGGGCTGGGCCTGCTCGGTCTGCTTGCGCTGGGTCTGCTGGCTTGGCAGCGTCGAAGACTGCGTTAAGCCCGCGTCATCGGTGCGGCATACAGGGGCGGGGCCGTAGTGGCCCCGTTCCTGTTTCAGGAGCGCCTCAGTTCACGTGATTGAATTCCGGCATCGGCGCGAACAGTTGGCCGCTCTGCCAGTCGGCCGCGCCCGGCCGTTCGTACACCAGCTTGCCTGCCACGAAGGTATAGAGCACGCGCGTGCGCAGGATGTCGTCGGCGGGCAGCGTCAGCAGGTTGCCGGAGAAAACCGTGATGTCGGCGAGCTTGCCGGGCGTGAGCGAGCCGAGATCGTGCTCGGCAAAGATCGCATAGGCGTTGTTCCGGGTGTAGGCGCGCAGTTCCTGCATGCGGGTCTTGGCTTCGGCCGGGAAGAAGGTCTTGCCCTTGCCGTAGGCACGCGTCACCCCGCAATAGAAATTCGCGATCGGATTGGTGTCCTCGACCGGCGTGTCGGTGCCGTCCAGCACCATGGCGCCGGATTCGATCAATGAGTGCCACAGGTAGGCACCGTCTTGCGCGCGCTGCTCGCCGAGCCGCGGCACCACCATCGGGGCGTCCGAGCAGGCGTGAATGGATTGCATGGACGCGATCACGCCCAGTTTCGCAAAGCGGGGCATGTCGGCGGGATTCAGGTGCTGGGCGTGCTCGATGCGCCAGCGCAGCGCATGGGCGGCGGGATATTCCGTGAAGATTTTCCGGTACAGGTCCAGGGTTTCACGGTTGGCGCGGTCGCCGATGGCATGCACGGAAAGCTGAAAACCGTCGCGCGCGGCAATCTCGGCGATCTGCCTGATGTCGTCCATGGGCGTGACGTTCTTGCCGGTGAGGGCCGGCGCATCGCTGTAGGGTTTCAATAGCCACGCGCTGCGCGTGCCGAGCGCGCCATCGGACAGGATTTCGCCGAGACCGCGCACCGTGAAATGCCTGTCCGCGTAACCGATGCTGCGGTACTGCGCGAGATGTGTGTCGAGCGCGCTCACCGGCTCGTCCGCGACGTTGACATACAGCCGCAGGGGAATCCCTTTTGCCGACTGCCGCTTGAGCCAGTCAATGGTCTGGAAGTTTTCACCCATGTCCACGAACGTGGTGATGCCCTGGCTGATTTCATTCTGTACCGCGCGTTGCAGCATTTGTTCGCGGCGTGCCAGTTGCCGTGCCGGCGGCAGGCTGGCCAGGGCATGCCGGTAGGCGTCCAGCACCGCGGCACCGGCGGTGTCGCGCAACATGCCGATGGCGTGGCCTTTGGCATCGCGCACGATGCTGCCGCCGGGTGGGTCCGGCGTGGTGTCGCCAATGCCGGCGGCCTTCAGCGCGGCCGCGTTGGCGTAGATGGCATGGTGGCTGGCATGCGCCAGCAGCACCGGATTATCGGGCGATACCGCATCGAGACTGGCCGGCAGCGGCAGTCCGCCCACGTTCGGTTGCGGCACCTTGTTCCATTTGGTCTGCTGCCAGCCCGAACCGGCGATCCACTCCCCCGGCCTGGCCCTGGCGACGGCGGCTTTGACCATCGCCACGATTGCGTCCCAGTTCGGCGCCCGGCCGACATTCAGCTCCATCAACGACTGACCGGTTTCCAGCAGGTGGCCGTGACCCTCGATGAAGCCGGGGGTGACGAATGCGCCGTGCAGATCCATGACCCGGGTGTGTTTGCCGATGTAATGCGCGATGGCGGCATCGCTGCCGAGCGCGGCGATCCGGCCGTTGCGTATCGCCAAGGCCCGGACCTGCGGTTGCAGCGGATCGAGCGTCACGATCACCGCGTTTTTTAGCACCAGATCCGCGGGCTTGCTCGCGGGCGGGAAACCCGGCGCCGACACGGGTCGCGCGGCAGCGGGCAGGAGGGAAACCAGCATGAAGCACAGACACAGGCGAGCGGGAAGGCGCATCACACACCTCGGCAGGGGATTGACGGAAGCAGCGCGGTGAAGAATACACCGCGGATGCCGGCCTGTCAGAGCCAGCCTTTTTGGCGTGCGATGCGTGCGGCCTCGACGCGATTGCCGGCGCCGAGCTTGCCGATGGCCTCGGACAGGTAATTGCGCACCGTGCCTTCCGACAGGAACAGTTGCTTCGCGATCTCGGCACTGCTCAGGCCCTCGCCGGCCAGACGCAGCACCCGGCGCTCGCGGTCGTTGAGCGGGTCGCTGCACTCCCAGGCTTCGGTGGCCAGTTCCGGCGCGATTACCTTGCCGCCGCGATGGATGGTGCGGATGGCCTCGGCAAGCTGCTGCGCGGGGGCGTCTTTCAGCAGGTAACCCTTCACGCCCGCGTCCAGCGCGCGGCGCAGGTAGCCGGGGCGCGCGAAGGTGGTGACGATGATGACGCGTGCGGCCAACTGTTTCTCGCGCAACGCCGCCGCGAATTCCAGGCCGCTCATGCCTGGCATCTCGATGTCCGTGACCACTACGTCCGGTTTTTCTTCCAGCGCCAGGTGCAGGGCGTCGTTGCCGTTGGTGGCGCGCGCCACCACACTGATATCCGTTTCCATGTCGAGCATGGCGGCCAGTGCACCCAGGATCATGCTCTGGTCCTCGGCAATCAGGATGCGGATCATGTCTGCACCGGCGTGAGCCCGGTTTGTACCGGTTCTGCGCGGGGCGATAACGGCAGGCTGGCGCACAGGCTGGTGCCCGCGAGACTGGAACGGATTTCAATGTCGCCGTCGAGCGTGCCGAGTCGTTCGCGCATGCCGCGAATACCATTGCCTTCGATGAAGCGGCCGCCGCGACCGTCGTCTTCCACCCACAGCCGCGCCGTATCGTTGACGGTTTCGAGATGAATGGTGCAGTGGCGCGCGCCGGAGTGACGCACCACGTTGGTGACCGCTTCGCGCAGGATCAGCGCCAGCATGGCGTCGTGCCGGGCCGGCAGGGAGGCGCCGACATCGCATTCCCCGAGCGCGATGTGGGCGGAGTCGAGTGCGATACGTGCGTTCACGAGTTCCGCGGCGACGCCGCCGTTGCGGTAACCGCCCACCGCTTCCCGCACCTGTTGCAGGGCCTCGCGCGAGATGCATTCCACTTCGCGGATTTCACGCGCCGCGTCAGGCAGATCGCGTTCCGCCAGTCTTGACGCCAGCTCCGCCTTAACCGTAATCAGGGTGAGCGTGTGTCCCAGCAGATCGTGCAGGTCGCGCGCGATGCGCTCGCGCTCGGCGGTCGCGGCGAGCCGCTGAATTTCCTCGTGCGAGCGCTTGAGCTCGGCATTCTTGCGGTGCATTTCCCCGAAATGGGCGTTGGCAAGACCGAGCAGCAGGCCGAACGTGACGAGGTAGATCCAGTAATAATACGGAATGCCGAAAATGAAGGATTCCAGCACGGCTGCTGCCAGCACGCTGGCGAGCAGCAGCAGGCTGCGTTTCATGGATTCCGTGAAACCGCAGAATGCGGCCGCGTACAAAAGCAGGGTCTGGCCGTTGATGGGCAGACACACGAGACCAAGTACCGTGATCGCGGTAAAGATGCGATAGCGCTCGCGGATGCCGGCCCAGTAGAAGCGGAAGAACAGGAACAGGAACACCATCAGGGCGAGCCCGGCCGCGAACCGCAACGACCAGTCGTCCTGCACATAGATGGCGTTCAGCACGAAGAACGAAAGATACGGCAGCCACAGGTACGGGACCCAGCCCACGGATTCGTCCCGCGGCAGCAGTCGGCGATGCAGCCACAGCAGTGGTGCGACGAAGGCGCGTCCGAAGCGGGTGAGGGCGTGCATGGATTCAGCCTATCACGCTTGCCGTGCGCCGGTGAGCGAGCCCGGGCTACCAGACATGGGGGACAAAACGATGCGTGCGCTGCATGTACTCGCGGTAGGGCTCGCCCAGATCGCGGCACAGCGCCTGCTCCTCGACGTGCACGCGGTAACCGTAGCCGATCAGCATGGCCGCGCAGAGCACCAGCAGGCTGAGCCAGTTGGTCATGGCCAATCCGGCGCCGAGGAGCATGAGCAGTCCGCCGCTGTAGGAGGGGTGCCGGACGAGGCGGTAGGGGCCGGTTTCCACCACGTACTGGCCGGGGCGCGTGGCAACATCACGCGTGAAGAATTTTCCCAGCACACGGATTGCGTACCAGCGGAAGCCGAGCCCCGCCAGCATCAGGCCGATGCCGCACCAGAACTGCAAGGCCTGATGCCAGCCCAGGCTCGCGGCAGGCTGGCCGAAGGCCAGTGCAAAGGCGGCAAACATCCCCGCGACGATGGCGCCAAACAGCACAAGGTGCGAGCCCCGGTCGCGGTTCTGCGCGGTCCTTTCCGGACGCTGGAAGAAACTGCCGATCCATTCCGGCGCGAAGCACAGCGTCGTCACGATATACAGCACGTTCAGATGGAAAACGGAATGGGTTATCAGCGCAGACATGCAGCCACCGGTCCGGGAGTGTCAGGGAGCGATGGATTATTCTGACGCCGTTTGACGGCGAAGAGCAGTCGGAGTTGTCAGGCGCGCATGGTGACGAATGTCATGCGCGCGCGGGACTGTCTAGCTGATCAGGCGCAGATTGATGGGGTAACGGTATTCGACGCCTTTGGACGCCTGGATGGCAGCAATGACGATGAACACCAGGTCCGCGATGGCCAGCGCCCACAGCAGGAAGATGCCGATGATGATGAGGATCAGCACCAGGCAGATCAGCGCCGCAATCGCCACGGTAATCTGGAAATTCAGCGCTTCCTTGGCCTGGTCGTTCAGAAATGCGGATTCGTCCTTCTTGGCCAGCCACACCACCAGCGGGCCGATGATGGAGCCGAACGGGATGATGTATCCGGCCAGCGCGCTCAGGTGCGCGATCATGCCCCAGTTGCGTTCGGTTTCGGTGGTCATCGTGGTTTCCCTCGGGTGTGGCACGGTTGCCGGAAGCGGAACTGCAAATCCAGCCTGCCGGCTTCCGGCCGGTTTGGCAAGTCCCGGGCCGGGCCCTGGGGTAACATGAGCCGGCCCGCGAGCGGGCGTTGACCGGGAGCCATCATGAAACGCGGATTGTTGCGCGTCCTGATCGCGCTGGGGGGACTGCTGTTACTGGTCGTGGTGGCGGTCGCGTTGTTCCTGCGCGGCAGCGCGCCGCGTCTGGATGGCGAACTGACGCTGACTGGATTGGCGGCACCCGTCACGGTGACCCGCGACGCGCTGGGTGTACCGGTAATTCATGCCGGCAGCCGCTCCGATGCGGTGCGGGCGCTGGGGTTTCTGCACGGTCAGGACCGCTTCTTCGAAATGGACCTCATGCGTCGCATGGCGGCGGGGGAATTGTCCGCGCTGGTGGGTGCGGGCGCCCTGAAACTGGACGAAGCGCACCGCGTGTACCGTCTGCGTGCGGTGGCACGGCACGTGCTGGCCGCGGCACCCCCGGCGCGCCGCGCCGTGCTGACGGCTTATGCGCAGGGCGTGAATGCCGGCCTGCAAGCCCTGCACAGTTGGCCGTTCGAATATGGCATCCTGATGACGCGCCCGCAGGCATGGACGCCGGAAGATTCCGTGCTGGTGATTTACGCCATGTATTTCCAGTTGCAGGCGCCGGCGGACCGGCGCGAGGCGGATCTCGCCACGCTGTATGCCAGCCTGCCGCCGGCACTGGCGCAGTTCCTGGATGCGCGCGGCACACGCTGGGATGCGCCGTTGATCGGCACGGCGCTCGAACATGCCGCGATTCCCGGCAGCGATGTGGTGGATCTGCGCGCGCGACCGCCCATGGCCCGGAATGTCTTGCCGCCCCCCGGTCCGCCCCGCGAGATCATCGGCAGCAACAATTTCGCGGTGGATGCGGCGCACAGCGCGGACGGACATGCGGCCGTGGTCAATGACATGCACCTGGGCTTGTCGGTGCCGAACATCTGGTATCGCGCGCAGCTTGTGTATCCCGACCTGCGGCACGCGGATCGCAACGTCACCGTGACCGGTGTGACGCTGCCCGGTTTGCCGGTGATCGTGACGGGCAGCAACGGGCGCGTGGCCTGGGGGTTCACCAACAGCTACGGCGACTGGGTGGATCTGGTGCGGCTGCATCCTGATCCGCAGCAACCCGATCGCTATCACACTGCGGACGGTTGGCGCGGCTTCACGCATCACACGGAAATCATCCACGTCAAACACGGCAAGGACGTGCGCCTGGACGTGCGCGACACGATCTGGGGGCCGGTGACCGGCAAGGATCGCGACGGTGTGCCGCGCGTATCGCACTGGGTGGCGAGCGATCCCGTCGCCACCAATCTGGAGCTGGGCACGATGGATGCGGCCGACAACATCGCCGAGGCCATGGCGGTGGCAAACCGCGCCGGCATTCCGGCACAGAATTTCGTGGTGGCGGACAGCGGCGGTCACATTGCCTGGACCATTGCCGGACGCATTCCACTGCGTCACGGCTTCGATCCGCGGCGGCCTGCTTATTGGGATACACCCGGTACCGGCTGGAACGGCTGGCTCGATCCGGCGCGTTATCCGCGTATCGTCAACCCGAAAAGCGGCCGCCTGTGGACCGCCAATGCGCGCGTGGTGGATGGCGCCATGCTGGCGCAGATCGGCGACGGCGGCTATGCCTTGGGCGCGCGTGCCCAGCAGATCCGCGACGACCTCATGGCACGCGAGACGTTTTCGCCCGGGGACCTGCTGGCGATTGAACTGGATGACCGCGCCGTGTTCCTGGGCCGTTGGCGCTCGCTGCTGTTGCGCCTGCTGACGCCGGAGCGTCTTGCGCAGCAACCGGAGCGCGCCGCGTTCCGGCAGTACGTGGAGCAATGGGGCGCGCGTGCGGCAACCGATTCGGTCGGCTACCGACTGGTACGCGATTTCCGTCTGCGCGTGGATCAGGTGGTTTTTACCGCGCTGACCGCGCCCTGCAAAAAGGCCGACCCCGATTTCGACTATCACAGCCTGCCGCAGCGGGAGGCGCCGCTGTGGGCGCTGGTTACGCAACAACCCGTGAATCTTCTCGACGCCGCTTACCGGAACTGGGACAGCCTGCTGTTGGCGGCCGTGGATCACGTCGCCGGGGAACTCTGGCTGCCGGACAGCGGTCTCGCCACGCGTACCTGGGGCGAGCACAACACCGTGCGCATTCGCCAACCGCTATCGGCTGCGCTGCCGCTCGTGGGACGCTGGCTCGACATGGCGCCCGTGTCCCTGCCGGGTGACAGCAACATGCCGCGCGTACAGGGCGTCGCGTTCGGTGCCTCCGAGCGCATGGTGGTGGAGCCGGGATATGAGCAGAACGGCATTTTCGAAATGCCGACCGGACAAAGCGGGTATCCGTTCTCGCCGTTTTATCGCAACAGCCAGCCTGCCTGGGCGCAAGGCGAGCCCAGCCCGTTCCTGCCCGGCGCAAGCGTGCATACGCTGATATTGAAACCGGAGTATCGTCCCTGACGGCATGCGTTGCCGTTCAGGCCTGATGCAGGGCGGAAGGCAGGTGGAGCGATTGTTCCGGTTGCGTTGGCATCGCCTGCTGGCGGCTCTCGATCCAGCCGATCAGCGCATCCAGCGCACGCACATCCTCGCGCGCGTTGCGCATGTCCAGTTCATGCACGCACAGGCCCTGTTCCGAGGCGTGGGCATAATTCTGAGTGTCGCGGAACGTGGCCACGAACGGAATTTCCAGCGTGTCGAGGAAGCGTCGCAGCTTGTCGAACATCTGGGTGTTTTTCTTGACGCGGTTGGCGAGCACCGCCACGCGATCGGCACGACGCTCGATGCGGCCGGCAATCAGCAGGTCCGCGATGCAGCGCGAGGCGGCATGGATGTCAATGTCCGAGGGCAGCACCGGAATCAGGATCGCGTCGGCGCCGCGGGTCACGTCCTGCAGGCGTATCGGTTCGAGGCCGGCCGGCGTATCCACGATCAGGCGCTCGGTATCGGGCGGAATCCGCAACTGGAAACTGCGGGTGACGCGCCCGCCGCGCTCGCTGCCCTGGATGCCGGTGACGGGAGCCCGTTTCTGGCCGCGGTTGGCCAGCCAGCGCAGGCTCGAGCCCTGCGGGTCCATGTCCAGAATCGCGGTGTGGTAATCGTGAGAGGCGTAATACCCGGCAAGGTTGGTCGAGAGCGTGGTCTTGCCGCAACCACCCTTGGTGTTCAGCACCACGATGCGCAGCAGGGGTCGCGTGGCGCGCGGCGCGGGACTGGGCGCCGCCGTGGAGGGAATCGGCTGCGTCGTATTCGGGTTCTGGCGCCACAGGTTCAGGCTAGACATCGGGGCAGTATCCGCGCTCGTGACGGGAGTGTCGAGCAAATCCTTCAAAATTCACAGGCAGGGTCTTGAAATATACATAATTTTAGACGCGGATGCCGCCGCGTCCAGTCCATTTGACCGTAACCGGGCAGATTGCAGGGTAGTGGTTGGCGGCGCGGCTTGCCGTGACCGCGGTCGCATTCTTTACCGCTGCGGTAGGATGACAGGCCAGGCAGACGGCGGGAGCGGGAGGACGTGGACCAGCAGCAGAGCGCAGAGGCGGCAGCATGCCCCCGGATCGGTTTGGTGCTGCCGGGCGGCGGGGCCCGTGCCGCCTATCAGGCGGGGGTGCTGCGAGCCATCGCCGCGCTGCTGCCCCCGGACTGTCCCAACCCGTTTCCCGTCATCACCGGCACCTCAGCCGGCGCCATCAATGCCGCCCTGATCGCGAGTCGTGCCCGGCATTTTCGTACCGGCGTGGAACACCTGGCCGGGGTCTGGGAGCACATCACGACCGAGCAGGTGTTCCGCACCGACACCATCACCATCATCAAGACCGGCCTGGCTTGGCTGGTGACCCTGCTGCACGCCGGCTTCGGGCGCTACAACCCGGTGTCGCTGCTGGACAACACCCCCCTGCGGCATCTCCTGGAACGGCACATCGTGTTTGCGCACTTGCAGCAGGCGCTGGACAGCGGCGCGCTGCGCGCGCTCGCCATCACCGCATCCGGCTACACCTCGGCGCGCTCCATCAGCTTCTACAAGAGCGTGGCAGGCGTACAGCCCTGGCATCGCATGCGGCGCATGGGCCAGCCCGCCGAGTTGCGGCTGGACCACATCATGGCTTCGGTGGCCCTGCCGATGATCTTCCCGGCGGTGCGCATCGGGCGCGAGTATTTCGGTGACGGCTCCATGCGTCAGGCCGCGCCACTCAGCCCCGCCGTGCACCTCGGTGCCGAGCGCGTGCTGGTGATCGCGGTGCGCAATGAACGGGCCAACCCCCTGCCGGACGCGGATCAGGAACCGGACTATCCCTCGCTCGGACAGATCGCGGGCTACATGCTCGACACCCTGTTCATGGACAGCATCTACGGCGATCTCGAACGCTTGCAGCGCATCAACGACACGGTGAGCCACATCCACGACGACTCCAGCCCGCTCAAGGTCATCGAGACCCTGGTGGTGGTGCCGAGTGAGGACATCCGTGACATCGCGCAGCGTCACAAGCGTGAATTCCCGCGCAGCGTACGCCTGCTGTTGCGCGGCGTGGGCGGCCTGCGCCGCAGCGGCAGCCAGTTGCTGAGTTACCTGCTGTTCGAAAGTGGTTACTGCCGCGAACTGATCGAGCTGGGTTACCGTGACGCCATGGCCCAGGCCGACAAATTGCGCGGTTTCATGGGCGTGGCCGCCACCTCGCCGGAAAAGGCGGCGGGCTGAGCCGGACGGCGCGTTTCCCGCGCTGGCCGGGCCAGGCTGTTTCACTGACGCTATTTCAATTCGTTGTGACGCACGATCACGTCGCGTTGCAGTGCGCGAAAATGTGCCGCGAGCCGTTCCACCACGAACACCGAGCGGTGGAAGCCGCCGGTGCAGCCTACCGAAATGGTGAGATAGCGCCGATTGGAATCCTCGAAGCGCGGAATCCAGTCGTCGAGGAAGCCGGTCAGGTCGGCGAGGAAGTGCCGCACGATTTCATGCTTGTCGAGGTAACCGGCCACCGCCGGATCGCGGCCGGTAAGCGGGCGCAACGCACTTTCCCAGTATGGATTCGGCAGGCCGCGCGCATCGAACACGAAATCCGAATCGCCCGGCAGGCCGTGCCGGAAGCCGAACGATTGCAGCAGCAGGGACAGGCGCTCGCGGTCCTCGCGGTGGATGCGCGCGCGCACCATTTCCCGCAGCTCGTGCACCGAGGTGCGGGTGGTGTCCAGCACCACGTCGGCCTCGTCCGCGATGCGTCCCAGAATCTCGCGTTCCGCGCGGATCGCCTCGCGCAAGGGTCGGCCGTCCACCGCCAAGGGGTGCGGGCGGTGGGTTTCGTTGTAGCGTTTGAGCAGGGTACCTTCATCGGCGTGCAGGTACACGATTTCGCATTCCACCCCTTCCGTGCGCAGGTGACGTACCGTCTGCGGCACTTCACGGATGTCCTCGATGCGGTTGCGCGCATCAATGCCGACCGCCATGCGCCGGTAGGCGGGGTTCTGGCTCAGCACGGTGTCGCGCACGAAACCCTGCAACATGCCGGCCGGCAGGTTGTCCACGCAGTAATACCCCAGATCCTCGAGCATGTGCAGCGCCACCGACTTGCCGGAGCCGGACAGGCCGCTGAGAAGCACGAGTCGCATGACGGGGTGTTTATCGGAGTTCATGGCTGCGCATACGCTAGCATATTTCCCGTTCCGGAAGCCGTAACGAAACGGCGCGCCCGAGGCGCGCCGTTTCAGCATGAGGCTGCCCCTGGTCAGGGCGTGGCGGAAGTGCGCACGCTGGCGCGATCCTTGTGATTGGTGAGTTTCTCCTTGTGCTTCTTGATCTGGCGATCCAGCTTGTCGGTGAGACAGTCAATCGCGGCGTACATGTCCGGCTCGGTGGCGTCCGCGAACAGTGTGGCGCCATTCACCTGCATGGTGGCATCGGCCTTGTGCTGGAGTTTTTCCACGGTCAGCACCACGTGCAGGCCGGTAACGTGGTCGAAGTGCCGTTCCAGTCGCTCGAATTTGCTGTGCACATAGCTGTGCAGGGCCGGCGACAGATCCACGTGATGTCCGGTAATGTCAATTTGCATGGTTCACTCCTTGCGGTGGTGAGGTTCAGCTCGATTCGAGGCGTTTGCGCTCGTAAGCCGGCGGAATGGTCATGGCCTCACGGTACTTTGCGACCGTGCGGCGGGCCACGCGGATGCCGCGGTTTACCAGCTCCCGGGTGATGCGATCGT
>DASSRV010000021.1:0-8899 GCA_035701605.1 Gammaproteobacteria bacterium | reverse complement strand
CCGAGATGAGCAATGACACCCCCGCCGTGCTGCGCAATCCACCGACCAGCACCCTGATTCACAAAGTCAATGCGGCCATCGCGCAGGCTAACCATATTATCCTCGGAAAGGAACCGCAAATCAGGTTGAGCCTGGCTTGTGTGCTGAGCGGCGGACACCTGCTGATCGAGGACATTCCCGGCGTCGGCAAGACCACGCTGGCGCAGACGCTGGCGCAATTGCTCGGTTTGTCCTATCAGCGCATCCAGTTCACCAGCGACCTGCTGCCCGCCGACATCATTGGCGCGTCCGTTTACGAGCAGCAGAACGCGGCATTCCGTTTCCATCCCGGCCCCATTTTCACCCAGCTCATGCTGGCAGACGAAGTGAATCGCGCCACGCCCAAGACCCAGAGCGCGCTGCTGGAAGCCATGGAAGAACGACAAGTGACGGTGGACGGCGAGACCCGCACCCTGCCGCAGCCGTTCTTCGTGATTGCGACGCAGAATCCCGCGCATCAGGTCGGGACCTTTCCGCTGCCGGAATCGCAACTGGACCGCTTCCTGATGCGTATCGAACTCGGCTACCCCGGCGGCGCGGCTGAACGGGAACTGCTGAAAGGCGCGGACCGGCGCGCACTGTTGCACGACATCGAGCCCGCACTCGGCGCGCACGAATTGCTGGCCCTGTCTGCCGCCGTGCACCAGATGCGCGTGAGTGATGCGCTCTTGGATTATCTCCAGGCACTGGTACAACACACGCGCGAATCGCCACGTTATGAAACCGGTCTGTCGCCGCGCGCGGCGCTTGCACTCAAACACGCGGCCCAGGCCTGGGCGCTGCTTGCGGAACACCCCGCCGTACTACCCGAGGATCTGCAACACGTGCTGCCGGGCGTGGTCGGGCACCGGCTCCGGCTCAAGGCGGATCACGCCGCGGTTCCTGCCGCAATCCTGGCCCAGGACCTGCTCAAGGCCGTGCCGATTCCCTGAAGCATGTTTGCCGCGCTGCGTGAATCCTTGTTGCGCCGGGTGCAAATCTGGGCGTGGCGACGCCAGGGCCCCGACGCCGATGAAATCACGCTGACGCGGCGACGCGTGTACATCCTGCCCACCCGGCAGGGTCTGCTTTACGGCTTCACCCTGTTCGTGATGCTGCTGGGCTCCATGAATTATTCCAACAGCATGGGGTTCATGCTCACCTTCATGCTGGCTGCCCTCGGCCTGGTCTCGATGCACGCCTGTCACGCGAACCTGAACGGCCTGCGGCTCGCTGCCGGCCGCAGCGAAGCGGTGTTCGCGGGCGAAACCGCACGCTTCCATATCCGACTCGTGAATGCCGGCCGCGAGCCGCGCTGCGGATTGATGCTGGGCGCCGAGCACGGCGACACCAGCGTCACCGGCGATCTCGCCGCCGGTGAATCCGGCACCGTGCAGGTACCGCTCGACGCCCCGCATCGCGGCTGGCTCGCACTCGGCCGCCTGTCGGTGGAGACCAGTTATCCGCTCGGCCTGTTCCGTGCCTGGAGTTGGGTGCACATGGATTTGCGCACACTGGTGTATCCGGCGCCGGCGCGGCATGCGCCGCCACTGCCGGCACCGCTGGAGGGCCGGGGCGCGGGCCGGCCCGATCAGCGCGGTGACGAGGATTTCAGCGGTCTGCGCGGTTATCGTGCCGGGGACTCGCCGCGTCACATCGCCTGGAAGGTGTCGGCGCGCGAGCAACTGCTGCTTACCAAACAGTTCAGCGGCAGCGGTGAGGAAACACGCTGGCTGGATGCGGACCTGTTGCCGCAGTACGACTCCGAGCAGCGCCTTGCCATCCTGTGCCGCTGGGTGCTGGATGCCCATGCGCAGAATCTGCATTACGGACTGCGCCTGCCGGATGCACGCATCGCGCCCGGCAGCGGCGATTCGCATCGTGAACAATGCCTGCGTGCGCTGGCCACAAGCGGCTTGCCGGAGCACACGGCATGAATGCGATGCTGCTGCCCAACCCGGAAACCCGCCAGGAACGGATACGGCTCAACTGGGTATTGGCGGCAATCCTGGCGATGCTGTTGCCGCACATGCTGTATCTGCCGCCCTGGGTCAGCCTCGCCACCTGCGTGATCGGCCTGTGGCGTCTGGCGGCCGCCTATCGCGGCTGGCCGCTGTTCAGCCGAAGTGCGCGCATCGTGTTTGCACTGTTCGCATTTCTCGGCGTGTACCTCAGTTTCCGCACCATCAATGGCCCGGACGCGGGAACCGCGCTCCTGATGCTGCTCGCTGCGCTCAAGCTCATGGAAGCGAAGGGCCTGCGCGATTATTTCCTGCTGCTGGTGATCGCGCTGTTCATCGGCATCGCGAGCTTCCTGCACGACCAGAGCATTCCGCTCGCCCTGTACATGGTCCCGGCCCTGTGGCTCGCGGTGATCGCACTGCTCAACATCGCGCATCCGGACAGCGAGCGTCCCTGGCGCCAGGCCGCGCGCACCGCGGCGCGCCTGTTGCTGCCCGCGCTGCCGATGGCGGTGGTGCTGTTCCTGCTGTTTCCGCGCGTGCCGGGACCCTTGTGGGGCGTCGGCCTGACGCGGCAATCCGGCGTCACCGGACTCGCGACCAGCATGTCGCCAGGGAGCATCAGCGAACTGGCGCAATCCGATGCCGTGGCCTTTCACGTGAAGTTCAAGGGCGTGCCGCCGCCGGCCTCGCAACTCTACTGGCGTGCCCTGGTGCTGCACGACTACGACAATCACACCTGGCGCATGGGCAAATCCGGCTGGATTTCCAATCAGCGTCTGGTGACGCACGGCACGCCCGTCCAATACGAGATCACGCTTGAACCCAATAACCTGCGTGCGCTGTATGCGCTGGATTTGCCGGTACGGGCTCCGGATAGAGCATACCTGACTTCGGATTTCGAGCTCGGCACGCGCTTTCCCGTGACCCAGCGCAAACTTTATTCGGTCACCTCCTACACCGGTTACAGTTACGGTGCCGGACTTCCAGACTGGTACCTGAAACGCGATCTGGAGTTGCCGGCCGGAATTGATCCGCGCGCCCGTGCCTTGGCCGCCAAGTGGCGGACTGAGGCCCGCAACCCCGCACAAATCGTTCAGGATGCGCTGAGCCTGTTTCACGATCAGCCGTTCCGTTACACGCTCCAACCCGGCGTAATTGACGGCAACAACCGCATAGATCGGTTCCTGTTCGACACCCGGCGCGGTTTCTGCGAGCACTACGCCGGTGCCTTCGTGTTCCTGATGCGCGCTGCCGGCATTCCGGCTCACGTCGTGATCGGCTATCAGGGCGGGACACGCAATCCGCTGGATGGTTATTACGTGATTCGTCAGGAAGATGCGCACGCCTGGGCCGAGGTGTGGCTTGCCGGACGCGGCTGGTTGCGAGTGGATCCCACCGCCGCCGTGGACCCGGCGCGCGTGGATCGCGGCGTATCCGCGGCCCTGCCGACGTCGGAGTTGCCGGGGCTCGTGTTCCGACGTTACGCCTGGCTCAATGATCTGCGCAACACCTGGGATGCGGTCAACAACGGCTGGAACCAGTGGGTACTGGCATACGGGCCGGAATTGCAGGCACGTTTCTTTTCCAGTCTGGGTCTGCACTATGGGGACTGGATGGAACTGTCGCTGCTGCTGCTGTTGCTGATCGGCGGGTTGTTGGCGGCCTGGTCGCTGCTGCTTTGGTGGCGATACCGCCCGGCGCCGGCATCGCCCGTGGTGCGGGCCTATGCACGCTTCTGTGCCCGGCTTGCGAAACTCGGGGTGCCGCGCATGCCACACGAAGGTCCGCTGGATTACGCCGCACGCGCGCGTCGCGCCCATCCCGGACTCGCGGTTCAGATTGAGACCATCACCTCGGCGTACATTGCCCTGCGCTATGCGGAGCACGGCGAGGTGCGGGACTTTGTGCATCAGGTTGCCGCCTTCCGACCGAACGCTCCCGGCAACTGAACGGCCGCACGCACTGCCGCCCGTTTCATTGCTATGCTGTGGCCGTTCATCCGGAGTGCTCCTGCATGATCAAGGTTCTGATCGTTGACGATGAGCCGCTGGCGCGCAAGCGCGTGCACGATCTGCTGCGCGACGAACCCGACGTGCAAATCCTCGGCGAGAGCGGCGACGGACTGGATGCGCGGGAAAAGGTGCGTACTCTGGAGCCGGACCTGCTGTTTCTCGACATCAAGATGCCGGGGCTGACCGGGCTGGAACTGAGCCGGCTGCTGCACGAGGCAAAAATCCCCTGCATCATCTTTACCACAGCCTACAGCGAGCACGCCGTGGATGCCTTTGGCGTGGACGCGGTGGACTACCTGCTGAAGCCCTTCGACAAGCAGCGCTTGCACGAAGCGCTCGCCCGGGCACGCAAGCGGCTTGCCGGCGCCGTCCCGGACGCCGCGGAGCTGGCACGGATCCTCCGGCAATTCTCCGGCCTGGCGGACAACCGATCTTCAGCTGCTCCGGAACGGCTCGCGGTCAAGGACGGCACGCACATCAAATTCCTGGTACTGAACGACATCACCCACATGCAGTCGGAGGGCGATTATCTGCACATTCACAGCCTGAACGGTGAACACGCCATGATCCGCGAGCGCATGCGGGACATGGAACAGCGTTTGAGTCAGGCGGCATTCATGCGCATCAGCCGATCGCTGCTCGTCAACACCCGGCATATCCTGGAAATGAAACCCACGGCGCACGGCGACTACGAATTCATGCTGCCCGCCGGGGAACGGCTGGTCTCCGGAAAGACCTACCGGGAAGCCGTGCGCGCCTTGCTGGCACAATTGCAACCCAGCCGCTGACACGTTCTTGCAGACCGCGCGGGAACACGGATTCGCCGCATAATTCCGCCTCTTTACCGCAATTCTCCGCTCCTCCGTCGCAAAGCCCGCGGATCATGTCTGTTCTGGTGTTGTAATGACACCGACCGGAAATCCGGCCGGAGTTCATGCACACGCATTCACCATGAGGTATCAGCCATGAGACAACGCTACGTTTTTGCCGGGCTGGGCGCGGCGGCGGCAATCCTGTTGATCGCAGCCGGTTGCGGCGGTGGTGGACTCGGTGGTTATGGAAGCTCTTCCGGCTCCGGTGGCAGTGGCACGATCAGCACCATTGCAATTACGCCGGATACCAGCACGGTCGCAATCAATGGCACGCAGCAGTACATGGCTGTGGCCAAGGATTCCTCCAATAACACCATCACCGGTGTCACTTACACGTGGAAGTCGTCCGATACCAGTATTGCCACGGTCAGTTCTACCGGTTTGGCCACTGGCGTCGCTGCGGGTACTGCCACCATCACGGCCTCTGTCACATACGGCGACACAGGTCAGGGTTGCACCGGCCCGTATTGCGGCAACAGCGGCACGCCCTTCACGATTACAAGCAATGCAGCCACGCTCACCGTGTCCGCCTCAGCCATGGTCATGGGTACGGCCGCGGTCGGGCATCCGTTCGTCGCCGCGCTGGTGAGCCTGAAAGACGCGCAGGGCCGGACCCAATACGCCACAACCGATGCCCATGGCCGGTTTGCGTTGTCGGTCAGCGGCCTCACCGCACCTTACCTGCTCAGGGTTTCGGATGATCAGGGTCACGTCATGTACAGCGTCAGCCATGAGGCCAGCGTCACCAACATTGATCCGTTCAGCGATGTCATGGCGCGAGCCTGGTACCGGAGTCACGGCAGTACCGCGGAAGCGGCTTTCATCAATCCGCAAACGTCCCAACTTGCGGATGCGGCCTCATTCAAGGTGCTCGATGACGCCCTGGTGCACGCCCTGAGTGATTCACTCCAGGCGCGGGGACTCGATCCGGAGCGACTCAGCCTGTTGCACACGCCATTCAATGCGGATGGCCAAGGTCTCGATGCGGTGCTGGATCACACCCGCTTCCAGCAGCAGGGTCCGCTGTTCCTGATCCATACCGCTGACGGACGGGCTGTCACGCTGGAAGCCGCCACGGGCCATCTCGTGCTGCGTCGGGACACCGGCGCGCCGACTCCGGAGACTTTGCTGAATCTGACGTTCTGAGCTTGTGCGATTACCGGGACGCAGCATGGACTCGCGTCGCAGGCAGCCGGGATGCCGGTACGGGGCAATGCTTGTCGCATTGTGCCTGTTACCGGCCGCCCGAAGCCAGGCCGCGGTGATTTCACAACTGGAGGTGAGTCAGCACGGCAACCGTTACCGGGCCACCGCGATTGCGCAACTGTGCGTGACGCCGGCACAGGCGTATGCCGCACTGCTCGACTTCGCGGATTTCCCGAGGATGAATCCGGCCATTCGCAAGGCCGTGGTGATCCGGAGCCTGTCACCCGATTCGCAACTCGTGTACATGGAAACCCGTGCCTGCATCGGCCTTTTCTGCCGCACCCTGAAGCAGGTGCAGCAGTTCACCGAGCTGTCGGCCAGCGACCTGGTCGCGGTCACCCTGCCGGAACGCAGCAACGTGAAACAGTCCTCGAGTTCCTGGCACCTCGAAGCGAATGCCGCCGGCACGCGCGTGTACTGGCGGACCAGCCTGGAACCGGCATTCTGGGTGCCTCCGCTGATCGGCCCCCGGCTGGTGCGCGCGGTCCTGCTCCAGCAAGGCCGGGCGTTCATGACCGGCATCGAACGGTTGAACGGACGCCTTCCGTGTCCCGCGAACTGAGCCTCGGGACGTGGCCTTGCAGCGCGTGAAGGTTCACACTATGCCCCTGCCGCAATCACAGCAGCACGCCATGGAGCTTGCCGGACAAGCACAGCACATGAAATCCGACCCTTCCGAACTCGATTTCTCCGGCGAAGCCTCCTGGCCACGCGAGTCACGCCTGCTGTCCTTGCTGCAAACTCGCGGCTCCCCATCGCGTCGCCGCCTGCTGCTGGTACTGTTCATCAGTGTGCCGGTGTGGCTGTATGCCACGACCTGGGACATCGTGATGATGCTGTTCGGTGCGGCGGCGGATGGGCATGCCAGCAGCATCGGTCAGGTCGTGCAACTGGTGATGACGCGCATCCTGCTGTTGCCGCTGCTGATTGGCGCCTACCTGCTCGCGGTCACACTGTTTGCGCGGCGGCGTCTGACAGCCTGGCTGGTGCTGATTCAGGCCGCCATCGCCAGCCTGTTTTCCCTGTTGACCAGTCCGACACTGGCCGTCACCTATTTCCTGACCAATCGCGAATTTGCGGTCTCGCATACCCTGCAAGATGCGTTCGAGCTGGCCGGACCCTGGCAGATCTGGCTGTCCAAGACCGTGCAGTACTCCATCGTTTACATGCTGGGACTGGTGCTGATTTTCGCGCTCAATGCCTTCCTGCGCTACAAATCCGAGCAACTCAAGGCTGAACAACTTCGCTCAAAATGGCTGGAGGCAAAGCTCGGCACGCTACGCGGCCAGCTCAACCCGCACTTCTTCTTCAACTCGCTCAACATCATCGTGGCGCTGATCAACACCGATCCGGATCGCGCCGAGCGCCTGCTGACGGAGCTCAGCACCCTGTTGCGGCAAAGCCTGGCGGAAAGCGACCACGAATTCACCACCGTCAAGGAAGAACTGCAATTCATCGAGCGTTACCTGATGGTGATGAAGGCGCGCTACGAGGATCGCCTGAGCGTGACCTTGCAGGTTGAATCCGACACCCTGGATTGCCCGATGCCCACATTCCTGCTGGTGCCACTGGTGGAAAACGCCATCAAGCACGGCGTTGCACGGGTGCCGGGCGGCGGCACCCTGACGCTGACCGGGCAGCGGCTGGAACGGCAATTGCGCTTCACCATCCGCAATTGTTCGGTCACGCAACGCAACCTGGCGGATGCGTCGCTCGATACCGGCGTGGGCTTGCGGAACACCCGCCAACGTTTGCTTGCCATCTACGGCGAACACTGCCAGTTCGAATCGCAGCGGGAATCACCGGGTACCTGGCTCACCACGGTTGCCATTCCCGTTGCACCGGCCATTCTGGCCGCGGATCGGGATCTTGTATGAGCAGCTCCGAAGCGGCAGCGGGCGTATACGCCCAATCCGCATCAATCCCGAGGGCGCACGGCGACGATGCGGAATCGCACTTTCACCGCGTCGGCCACCTGCAAACCGCCGCCCAGAACG
Source organism: Gammaproteobacteria bacterium (assembly GCA_035701605.1). Classification (GTDB taxonomy): domain Bacteria; phylum Pseudomonadota; class Gammaproteobacteria; order Natronospirales; family REEB76; genus DASSKW01. The sequence goes on along the minus strand of DASSRV010000021.1, from coordinate 830 downwards.
CTGAACGGGGTGATGCCAAAATCGCTCTGCCGGAACGTGAAGGCGCCGCTCGCGGTCAGTGTGGACTCCGTGGCCGTAATCACGACCGGAACCGTGACGTCCCGTTGTGCGCCGCGCAGATTGATTCTCAGCGTGATGCCGGCGGCGGCCGGGACCCCCTCGACCCGTACCGAGCGCACGCTGATCTCGGGGTACTGCGCCACGTCCAGCAAAGCCGGGCCCAGCATGTTGTGCGTGGTACCGGTAATCGCGGCGGGCGACGGCTGGCTGTCGAAGTCCGCACCCGCCGCCTTGCGCTCTGCGGGTTCATCCACCTTGAACTTGCCGACCGGCAGATTGAAGCTGAAACCGGAAAGCTCAAAACGCGGATTGAAATAAACATCGCCCCGGATCGCGGCAGCACGAATCACATGGTTGTGGCCGAAAGCGGCCAGAGGACCGGCGCGATAGACCAGAAACACGATATGGGATTGAAGTGCGTTGATACGGTAATGTGTCGCACCTGCGGTTTGAAGCGGCGGCAAAGCCGGCAATGTCACCGGCGCGCGGACGACCTGTTTCGCGCAGGCGGCAAGCAGCAATGGCAGCAGCATCCAGCGCCAATTGCGGACAATCCACCAATGCTTGCACGGCTTCTGCATGCCGTGCATCCTGCACCAAGCCATCATGTCGCGCAAGTACCGAATCATGAATTCTCATGAGTGAACCGGAACATACGATGCCCGCATTCAGGAACACCCCGCTACGCTACGGCATCGTGTCGCAAACATTGCACTGGCTGATCGTGCTGCTGGTCATCGCGCAGTTCGTGCTGGGCATCCAGGCGCATG
>DASSRV010000020.1:0-5224 GCA_035701605.1 Gammaproteobacteria bacterium | reverse complement strand
CGTTGTGCGGCAAGCCCGCGGATATAGGCAATCGCATCGTTCAATACCTTGCGTTGTTCCGCGGTCTCGGGTTTGGCCGGCGTATCGGAACTGCCGCCCGCGAGTTGCACCGGTGTCGCGGCTCCGAGATTGGTGGCCGGTGCCATGGCCGCGACGTGGCAGGCATAAAGGATGTATGTGCCGGCGCTGGCCGCGCGCGCACCGCTGGGCGCCACGTAGCACACGACCGGCACCGGCGAGGCGAGGATCGCCTTCACGATGTCACGCATGGATTCGCTCAGGCCGCCCGGCGTATCCAGTTGCAGAATCACGAGTTGTGCGTGTTGCTCGGCGGCACGCTGCAATCCGCGCGTCACAAAATCGCTGGTGGCCGGTCCGATCGGTCCGTTGATCACCAGACGCAGTGCACCGGCATCGGTTCCAGCGTCCGCGGCAACAGCGGGTGCCGTCCAGCATGTGCAGGCCAGCACGGCAAGAAAGGGCAGGGCAACGTCGCGCAACATGCCGAACATATAAGCAGAGCCCGCAAACAAAGGCAACTGCGCCCGCACTGTCGCGGCCGGGGCGCTTCCGGTAACATGCGCCACTCAACAGCAATGGATTCGTGTCCTTGAGCAGCAAGGCGCCACATCACGCCTGTCACCGACGCATCAGGCCCGGAATCCGGACTGGAATCGCCGTTCTCGCGCTGTTGGCGGCGCCGATGCCGCCGGCATTTTCCGGCACGCCAGACGCGCCCCAAGCGGTGCCGCAACCCGAACGCTCCGTACCGCGCATTTGCCTGGTGCTTTCCGGCGGTGGCGCACGCGGTGCCGCGCACATCGGCGTGCTGGAAGCGCTTGAACAATTGCACATTCCGGTGGACTGCATCGCCGGCACCAGCAGCGGCGCCATCATTGGCGGGCTGTATGCCGCGGGCATGAGCGCGCAGAAACTCCAGGTTGCACTGCTGACACCGGACATGCAGGCGAGCATGGCCAACCAGCAACCGCGCGATCGGCTGACCTATTTCGAAAAGCAGAACCAGATGCAGTACATCCTGCAGGCGGAATTCGGTTATGCGGATGGACGCGCATTTTTCCCGCAGGGACTCATCGCCAGCAACGATCCGGGCCGGGTACTCAACATCCTGACGCTGCTGACCGATCCGGAACAGGATTTCGGCAAACTGCCGATCCCCTTCAAGGCGGTCGCTACCGATATAGATACCGGGGAAATGGTGGTGCTGGATCACGGCAATCTGGCACAGGCCCTGCGTGCCAGCATGTCGGTACCGGGTGTCTACCCGCCGGTGCGCTATCAGGGGCACACGCTAGTGGACGGCGGGCTGGTCCGCAATCTGCCGGTGGATGTGGCGCGCAAGATGGGCGCCGACATCGTGATCGCCGTCAACATCGGCACACCGCTGACACCGCTCGGCAACGAACAGGACGTGGTCAACGTGTCGCTGCAAGTGGTGAAGATACTGACCCAGCAGAACATCACGGAATCGGACAGTGAACTGCTGCCCGGCGACGTGCTGCTGACGCCGGATCTCGGCGACATCACCGCTACCGACTTCAGCCGCATGGATGAGGTCATCCAGATCGGCAAGCAGACCGTCATGCGGGCACTGACGCCACTGCGCAAGTTGCAACTGGCGCCGCAGGCATGGGCGCGCTATCAGGCAACCCACCATTACGTGCCGCCCAACGTGGAGCGGATTGATTTCATCGAGATCAGCGGCAATCAGCGCGTGTCCACGGCCCTGATTCGCAGTCATCTGGTCAGCGAGCCGGGCGATGCCTGGGACATCGAGAAAATCAACAGGGACTTGCAGAACCTGTATCACCTCGGGTATTTCAGCCGGGTGCAGGTATCGCTGTCACGACAGGGTGACCGCACCGGCCTGTCGTTCAAGGTCACGGAAAAACCCTGGGATCCGAATTACTTCCGTTTCGGCATCCACATTGCCGACGACCTGGAAGGCGGCAGCCAGTACAACCTGCTGTTCGGCTGGACCTGGACCGAACTCAACCGGCTCGGTGCGGCATGGCGCAACGAACTGGAAATCGGCAAGACCCGTCGCATCTACAGCGAACTGTACCAGCCCGTGACGTACTCCGGCGTGTTGTTCGTGGCGCCGCAGATTGAATACGCCAATGACACGTTCGATCTGTTTTCGAATGAGAACCGCACCGCCGAATACAGCGCGCAGCAGACGCGTGCCGGTCTGGATGTGGGAGCAAATTTCGGCACTGCCGCGGAATTGCGCGCCGGCTTGAGTTACGGACACGTCATAACACAACCGCGTATCGGTGACAGTGCGCTGCCCGTGTACCGTGACACCATCGGGGCCTTGCGTGTGCGTTTCGGGCTGGACACGCTGGAAGGCGACACCGGCTTCCCCACCGCGGGCAGCTACCTCAAGATGAGCGGCTTGCTTGCGCGCAAGGCACTCGGAAGCGACGTGTCGTACAGCAAACTGGATGCCCGTGCCACGCAGGTGTTTGGCAACAACGGACAAGCGCTGATCGTCTCCGCCGAAGCCGGCTCCTCGCTGGGCAGCGAGATTCCGCTGTATGACGAATTCACACTGGGCGGTTTTCTGTCGCTGTCCGGCCTGCGCCAGCAGCAGTTGCGTGGCCAGAAGCTGCTGCGTGCCCAGGCGATCTACCTCAACCGGTTTGCCAACCTGCCCAGTGTGCTGGGCAACGGCCTATATATTGGTGTCAGCCTGGATGCCGGCAATGTCTGGGACAATGGCCAGCGCATGAATCCTGCGCAGATGAAATACGGCACGGCGCTGTTCTTCGGCGCGGACACCGCGCTGGGGCCGCTCTATCTCGGCGCCGGTTTCTCACAGGGTGGCAACCAGTCGCTGTACCTGTACCTCGGATTGCCTTTCAACTGAGTCGCGGAGCGAGATCATGGAAATCCTGCGCATCTTCACCACCGGCGGCACGCTCGACAAGATCTACTTCGACGCCAAGAGCGAATACGAGGTCGGCGAACCGCAGATCGGCGAAATCCTGCGCGAGACCGGCGTCGGCTTCCGCTTCGAGATGACCGCGCTGATGCGCAAGGACAGCCTGGATCTGACCGACGCGGACCGGGACATCATCCATCAGGCGGTGGCGGATTGTGCCGAGCGCCGGATATTGATTACGCACGGCACCGACACCATGACCGCGACTGCGACAGCCCTGCAGGGCATTCCCGGCAAGACCATCGTGCTGACCGGTGCGCTCAATCCTGCGCGTTTTCGCGGCAGCGATGCCATCTTCAATATCGGCGGGGCAGTGATCGCGGCACAGACCATGCCGCCCGGCATTTATATCGTCATGAACGGTCGCGTGTTCGATGCGCTCAAGGTGCGCAAGAACCGCGAACGCAACCGCTTCGAGGACGCCTGAACGACGCCGCCGCACAGGGCGCGGCGTCGTCTGTTCCGGATACGATGCCGGATTATCCCAGATCGAACTTGATGCCCTGTGCCAGCGGCAACTGATCCGACCAGTTGATGGTGTTGGTCTGGCGCCGCATGTAGGCTTTCCAGGCGTCGGAACCGGACTCGCGGCCGCCGCCGGTGTCCTTCTCTCCGCCGAAGGCGCCGCCGATCTCCGCGCCGGAAGTGCCGATGTTGACGTTGGCAATGCCGCAGTCGCTGCCCAGCACGGACAGGAAGTACTCCGCGTTTTTCAGGTTGGTGGTGAAAATCGCGGAGGACAGGCCCTGCGGCACGCCGTTCTGGATCGCAACGGCTTCCTCGAGCGTGCGGTACGTGAGCACGTAGAGGATCGGCGCGAACGTTTCCGTGCACACGATTTCGAGCTGCTTCGGCATGCGGAAAATGGTCGGCTCCACGAAAAAGCCGGCACGCTCCAGCGGTTTGCCGCCGCACACCAGTATACCGCCGGCCTGCTGCGCGGCAGCGACCGCGGCCTTGAAGCGTGCCACGGCATCGGCGCTGCAAAGCGGACCCATCAGGGTGTGCGGATCGAGCGGATCGCCGATGCGGACCTGCCGGTAAGCCGCCGCCAGTTTCTGCACCAGTTCCTCGGCGATGGACTCGTGCACGATCAGGCGCCGTGTCGTGGTGCAGCGCTGGCCGGCGGTCCCGACTGCGCCGAACACCACGGCGGGAACGACCAGTTTCAGGTCTGCGGTCTCGTCCACGATGATGGCATTGTTGCCGCCGAGTTCCAGCAGCGAGCGGCCCATGCGCGCCGCCACCATTTCACCCACCCTGGCACCCACGGCGGACGAGCCTGTGAAGGAAATCAGTTGCACGCGCGGATCGCGGCAGAATTTCTCGGCCAGCGTCGCGCCCTTGTCCACGAACAGCGAGAAGATCGCCGGGTAGCCGTGTGCCTTGAGCACGCCGTTGCAGATGTGTTGCACCGCGATGGCGCACAGTGCGGTGCGCGGCGAGGGCTTCCACACCGTGGCATTGCCGCAGATGGCGGACAGGAACGCATTCCAGGACCACACCGCGACCGGAAAATTGAACGCGGAAATCACGCCCACCACGCCGTAGGGATGCCACTGCTCGTACATGCGGTGCTGCGGGCGCTCCGAGTGCATGCTGTTGCCGTACAGCATGCGCGACTGACCCACCGCGAAATCCGCGATGTCAATCATCTCCTGGACCTCGCCGTCACCTTCGGCCTTGATCTTGCCCATTTCCATCGCCACCAGACTGCCGAGCGCATCCTTGTGCTGGCGCAGGGCCTCGGCCATGAGGCGCACGGCTTCGCCGCGCTTGGGGGCGGGCACTTCGCGCCAGGCCTTGAATGCCTGCTGCGCATCCGCGATCACCTGCTCGTAATCCGCCTCAGTCGCGCACTGGATTTTCGCGATGACGTCGCCGCTGGCCGGATTCACGGATTCCAGGGTTTCGCCGCCCGTACTCTTGCGCCAGCCGCCGGTGGCGGTCCACACGCCGGCATTCACGGCATCGAGGTTCAGGGCCTTCAGGATGGCTTGCTTGTCGCTCATGGGGTTGACTCCGCGCGGGCTCAGGCGACGAACTGGCTGGCGGCTTCGCCGGTGCGCACCAGGCGCGCGGACAGCTCCGCGGTTTCCGCCTGCGCATAAGCCTTGCCGAAACGGTTGGCGAGTACATCGGCGAGCTTGAACTGCTCCTGCTTCACCAGTCCCTTGTAGGCGTCCGGTTTCTTCAGCACCAGGTCCACCACTGCGCACACGCCGGCACTGGTGGTCACCTGGATGGCGGACCACA
>DASSRV010000019.1:0-11755 GCA_035701605.1 Gammaproteobacteria bacterium | reverse complement strand
CACGTGTCGCGCAACGAGATCGCGGTGGTCCACAACGGCATCATCGAAAATCACGATGCGCAGCGCATGCGGCTCAAGCAGCTCGGCTATGAGTTCGAGTCGCAGACCGACACCGAAGTCATCGCGCACCTCGTGCACCATCATTTCACGCGCAGCGGCGACCTGTTCGAGGCGGTGCGTGCCGCGGCGGCCGAGCTGACCGGCGCCTACGCCATCGGCGTCATCAGCCTGAAGGCGCCGGATATCATGGTGTGCGCGCGCATGGGCTGCCCGCTGCTGATCGGCCTTGGTGACAACGAGAATTTCGTGGCCTCGGATGTCTCGGCGGTGCTGGCAGTGACACGGCGCGTGATCTATCTGGAAGAGGGAGACGTGGCGGAACTGCGGCGCGAGCGCATCCGCATCGCGGACCGGGAGGGCGTCGCGGTGGAGCGCCCGGTGCACGTCAGCGACGTGTCGCTGGCCTCCATGGAACTCGGACCGTACAGCCACTTCATGCAGAAGGAAATCCACGAGCAGCCGCGCGCGCTGGCCGATACCATCGAGGCGGTGATTGACGAGGGCTTCATTCCGGCGCTGTTCGGAGACGGCGCCGCCGAGGTGCTGGCTGATGCCGGCAGCGTGCTGATTCTGGCCGCCGGCACCAGTTACTATGCGGGCCTGACCGCGAAATACTGGCTCGAAAGCATCGCGCGGCTGCCGGTCTCGGTGGAAATCGCGAGCGAGTACCGCTACCGCGAATCGGTGCCCGATCCGCGCCAATTGGTGGTGACGATCTCTCAATCCGGCGAGACGCTGGACACCCTGGAAGCCCTGAAACACGCCAAGGCGCAGGGCATGACGCGTACCCTGTCCATCTGCAACGTGCAGGAGAGCGCGATACCGCGCGCCTCGCGTCTGGTGTATTACACGCGCGCCGGTGCCGAAATCGGCGTGGCCTCCACCAAGGCTTTCACCACCCAGTTGATCGCGCTGTTTACGCTGGCCGTGACGCTGGCAAAATTGCGCGGACGCCTTTCCGCTGCACAGGAGACGGAATACCTCGACAGCCTGCGCCAGATTGCCGGCAGCGTACAGCATGCGCTCAATCTCGAACCGCAGATCGCGGAATGGGCCGTGAACTTCGCGCCGCGTCAGCATGCGCTGTTCCTGGGGCGCGGCATCCATTATCCGGTGGCACTGGAAGGCGCGCTCAAGCTCAAGGAAATTTCCTACATCCACGCCGAGGCCTACCCAGCCGGCGAGTTGAAGCACGGACCCCTGGCGCTGGTGGATGCGTCCATGCCGGTGGTGGTGATTGCGCCGAACGATGCGCTGCTGGAAAAAGTGAAATCCAACATGCAGGAAGTGCGCGCACGCGGCGGCGAACTGTTCGTGTTCACCGATCTCGACAGCCATTTCGAGGAAAGCGAAGGGGTGCACGTGATTCGCACACCGCGCCATGCCGGCATCCTGTCCCCCATCGTGCACGCCATCCCGGTGCAACTCCTGGCTTATCACACCGCGCTGGCACGCGGCACCGACGTGGACAAGCCGCGCAATCTGGCAAAATCGGTGACGGTGGAATAAGGCCGGGGTTTACCGTGACGTTTCAGACGCTGGCCACCCAACCGAGGCCGATGTCGGTGGCAAGTCGGGTGCAGTCCGCGCCGTGTTTCAGGGTTGCGGCGGTGAACAGCGGCGGCTTGCGGCGCAGCAGCGACCAGGCGTTGTTGTGCAGCACGAACTCCAGGTGTTTCAGGTTGCGGCGCACGGATTCCATGTACAGGTTCTGCCCCCCGAAATGGCTCGCCGCGTAGCGGTAGGCGCCCCCGAACACGCCGTCGAGCCGCTCGCGCAGCGTGAGCGTGAAGAAATCCGGGGTTTTCTTCAGCAGCTCCTGGGCCGAGGAATACAACACTTGCACCTTGCCGTCCGGCAGGGTGCGCTCTGCCATGCCGCCCATGACAAATTCCGGGAACAGCCGGTCGCGGCATTTTTCGAGGTAGCAGCGGTCCGCCATCTGCGCGGTGAGATCCGCGGTACCGATGAGGTGACCGAGCCGGTTGTATTTGTAGTCACCCAGATCCAGCCGGCGGATGTCCTTCTCGTAGCCGGTGAACTGGATCATGCGCCGCGCCACCCGCGCTTCGCTGCCGAGGCCCAGCCGTTCGAGATACGCGTTCAGGAAATCGCCGCCGCGACTGACGTGCTTGGATGTGTATTCGGCACCGTGCCGGTGACGCGAATCGCGCACGTGCCGCAGGTAACCGACGTCGTGATACAGCGCGGTGACAATGCCGACCGCGGCGCGTTTTGCCCCGAGCCGTTCCGCCGGGCGGCTGGTACGCTCGTGGCCGTCCACGTGCCGTGCCAGCGCCAGCGCGACATCGAGACTGTGCAGCAGGTCGTGGTATTCGGTGTCGCAGCCGTGGAATTCCGGATGCTCGCCGCGAAACAGTTGTTCGAAATCCGCGAACGCGCGTTCCAGCGGCTTGACGGCCGCACCCGGATACAGCCCGCCATACAGCGCGCACACGGCTTTTGCCACCGCACTCGGGGAACTGACCCGCACGGTGTTGGTGACATCGAAATCGCTGCGGCGTGCTCTGAAATCGGTCATTTCGTTTACCGCAGGCACAGGCTTGTGCCCCCGTCGGCCCCTTGTTTGACTGGCTTAAAGCATAGAGGCAGCGCCGGATTGGACCAAGCGGGAATGTGAACGGCGTCACAGTTTCGGGCGAAAAAGCTGCGGGACGAATTTCCCGGAACAGCGGGGATTTCAGCGACTTGCCGGGGGATATGTCAGGGCTCTGTCAATTCCACCCAGACCGGGGTGTGGTCCGAAGGGCGCTCCCAACCGCGCGGGCCGCGATCAATGCCGGCTGCGCTGCAACGCTCCGCAAGCGGTGCGGACAGGAGCACGTGATCTATGCGCAGCCCCAGATTGCGGCGAAAACCGGCGGCCCGGTAATCCCACCAACTGTAATGGCCGCTGCCGGCTTCGTGCAGCCGGAAGCTGTCTTGCAGACCGGCTTGCAGCAATGCCTGAAACGCGCGCCGCTCCGGCTCGCTGACCAGCACCTGACCGTCCCAGGCAGCCGGATCGTGCACGTCGCGATCCTCGGGCGCGATGTTGAAATCGCCCAGCATCACCAGTTGCGGATGTTCGCGCAGCAGCGCATCCAGCCAGGCCCCGAGTTGCGCGAGCCAGTCGAGTTTGTAGCGGTATTTGTCCGATTCGAGACTCTGGCCGTTGGGCACGTAGAGATCAAGCACCGCGATGTTGCCGATGCGTGCGCCCAATACCCGCTTCTGCGGATCCTCGAAATCGGGCAGGGCGCTGGCAAACACCTCGGCCGGATCGCGCGACAGGATCGCGACCCCGTTGTAGGTGGGCTGACCGTTGAAGACCACGTGGTAACCGGCTGCGCGCAATTCCGCGACCGGGAAATTGCGGTCCTCGGTCTTGGTTTCCTGGATTGCCAGCACGTCGGGGCGGGCCTCATCCAGCCACTTCAGGACCTGCGGCAGGCGCACACGCAGGGAGTTGACGTTCCAACTGGCAATCTTCATCCGGACGCTTCCATGGTGACTGTGTTCGGGGCTATGCCGCGATGCCGTTCAGTTTCAGGAACGCATCCAGTTCCGGCTCGCGGCCACGAAACGCGACGAACAGTTCCATCGCTTCGCGGCTGCCGCCCTGCCCCAGGATGGTCTGCATGAAGCGCCGGCCGGTGGCGCGATCGAATACGCCGTGTTCCTCGAATGCGGCATAGGCATCGGCCGCCAGCACTTCCGCCCAGAGATAACTGTAATACCCGGCCGCGTATCCGCCGGCGAAAATGTGCGAAAAGCCGTGTGCAAAGCGGTTCCAGTCCGGTACCGGTACCACGCTCACGTCGTGGCGCACCGTGGCCAGGGTTTCCTGCACGTAAGCGTCGCCGATGTCGGCACTCGCGCCGAGATGCAGGCGGAAATCGAACAGCGCAAATTCCAGTTGCCGCAACATGAACAACGCCGTGTGGAAATGGCGTGCGCCTTGCAGTTTGTCGAACAGGGCGTCGGGCAGGGGTGCGCCGGTCTGGTAATGGCCGCTCAGGGCGGCCACGCCCTCGCGGGTCCAGGCGAAATTTTCATGGAACTGGCTGGGCAATTCCACCGCATCCCAGGCCACGCCGTTGATGCCGGCCACCGAAGGGTAATCCACCTCGGTCAGCAGGTGATGCAGGCAGTGGCCGAATTCGTGGAACAGCGTGACCACGTCGTCGTGCGTCAGCAGTGCGGGACGCTCGGCAAGCGGCGGCGGGAAATTGCAGTTCAAATAGGCAACTGGCGTCTGGAGTCGGCCGTGAAGCCAGCGACGGCTGCGGCAGTCGTCCATCCACGCACCGCCCCGTTTGCCTTGGCGTGTGAACAGGTCCATATAAAGCTGACCGCGCAGCGTGCCCGCGCTGTCGTGCACGCGGTACAGTGTCACGTCCGGATGCCAGACTTCCGCATCGGAGACCGCTTCCAGCGTGATGCCGTACAGTTTCTGCATGACGGCGAACAGGCCCTCGCGCACCCGCGTCACCGGGAAATACGGGCGCAGCATCTCGTCGTCCACCACGTAGCGATCGAGCTTGAGTTTCTCGGCGTAATAGCTCAGGTCCCAGGGCTCCAGCCGCTCCAGGCCGTCACGCTCCAGTGCGTATTCGGCCAGTTCCATGAATTCATGCCGGCCGGCCGCCCGGCAGCGCCGCACCAGGTCGTCAAGGAATGCGACCACCCTGGCCGGCGATTCCGCCATCTTGTCGGCGAGCGAGTATTCCGCGTAATTGGCGAAGCCAACCAGTTGCGCCATCTCATGACGCAGGCGCAGGATGTCACGCATCACGACGCTGTTGTCCCAGCGCCCGGCTGTCGGACCCTGATCCGAGGCGCGCGTAGCGTAGGCGCGATAGAGCTCCTCACGCAGGCCGCGATTGTCGGCATGCGTGATGACCGCGGCATAACTCGGGTGATCCAGGGTGAACACCCAGCCTGAAAGTTGGCGGGTTTCGGCGGCGTGACGTGCCTGTTCGAGTGCAATGGCCGGAATGCCGTTCAATGCGGCTTCCTCGGTGACGTGCTTGATCCAGCCTTGAGTGGCATCCAGCAGGTTTTCCTCGAATTTCGCCTCCAGCGTGCTGAGTTGCTGCATCAGCGCGCGGAAGCGCGCCTTGACCTCGGCCGGCAGGTCCACACCGGCCAGCCGGAAGTCGCGCAATGCGTCGTCCACCAGCTTGCACTGTGCAGACTTGAATGCCGCCCAATCCGGGCCGGCCTTGAGCGCGGCATAGCCGCGTTGCAGCGCGGAATTCTGGCCCAGTTCCGTTTCATAGTCGGAGAGCTTTGGCAGGCAGGCATTGTAGGCGGCGCGGATTTCCGGATTGTTCATCACCGCATTCAGGTGCGCGGCCGGCGACCACACCCGGTGCAGGCGCTCGTCCAGGGTTTCCAGCGGCTCGATGAACGTGTCCCAATTGATTTCCTGCTCCGGCGCGGAGAGTGCGGCAATGCGGGCGCGGTTTTCCGCAAGTACCGCATCCACCGCGGGTTCAATGTGTTCGGGACGGATGGCGGAAAACGGCGGCAGATCGGTGTAATCGAGCAGGGGATTCGGGCGATTCAAGGAAGCGATTCCGGTAAGGCGGTGCGAAATGGTATCACGGAGCCCGGATGGGTACCGATGGACTGCTTGATGCCAGGCGCAGCGTAATCATGTGCGCGACACTGGCACCGGCCACGAAAAACAGCAGCAGACAGCCGAACGCATACAAGCGGAAACGGGTGGCGAGGTTTTTCTGCGACTGGTTGGACAGGATGAAAGGGCGACCGTCCGGTGGACGCGATAACAGGCTGACGGGTGGGCGGGTCATGGCCTCGCGCTCGCTTGCCAGTACCTCCCGGCGAGCTTCGGCGCGCGCCGAATCCCATTCAGCCTGATCCACCTCGCCATCGTGGTTGGCGTCGAAACGCTGTTTCAGTGCGGCCTGATCGCGTTTCCACTCCACCAGCAGTTGCCGCACTTCCTCATTGATGTCGCCGACACTGACCGGCCCCTGGGTGTGAAAATAACCCAGCGCATAAAGGGGATCGTTTTCGTACAGGCACGACTCGGTGTATTTGTAATTCGCCCCGAGTTGAAACCTTCCGGCAGCGAGACTGCCGAGCGGCTCGGGGGTGTCGCCATACCAGACCTGACGACTGGAAGGATAGACCTGCGCATGCTCGGGGTCTATCGCACAGTGACCGCTGTCATCCATGATGAAAAATACATTGTCGCTGATTCCCTGTTGCAACGTGGTCCAGCCTTGCCGACGATTACCGCTCCTTTCCTCGATGCTGTAAGACCACCACACACAGCGGGTGCTGGTCAGGGGTGACATGATGGGCTCGCCAGGCATCAATTTGCACAAACCCTGCAATTCCACGTAACCCTGGGCGGCGGAACGGATCAGGGACCGGGGCGTGTTCTCGATCAGTTGCAGACGTTTCCAGAACAGAAACATGCCAATGAATGCGGCCATCGTGACGGCAATGAGAAAGATCGCGATAAACCAGAAATTTTGTGGGTCGGCACCGACGATCCAGCGACTGTTCCAGAACCAGATCATGTGAAGGCGTCAGCCGAACAGCGCCTTCACGTCCACATCCTTCTTTTCTTCTGCGGAGAATTCCAGCAGGCGCGCCTCCTTGAAGCCGAAATTGCGCGCAATCAGCACGTCCGGGAATTGCTCGATACGGGTGTTGTAGAGATTGACCGAATCGTTGTAGAACTCGCGCCGGTCCGCGATGCTGTTTTCCAGTCCCGAGATGCGGCCCTGCAACTGCTGGAAGGATTCGTTGGCCTTGAGTTGCGGGTAGTTCTCGGCCACGGCATACAGGTTGCCGATGCTGCTGCGCAGTTGTGCCTCGGCCGGTCCCAGCGCCCCCACGTTGGCGCCCTCGCGCGCCTGCTGCACGGATGCACGCGCCTGCATCACTTTTTCGAGTGTCTGCTGTTCGTAACCCATGTACTGCTTGCAGGTTTCCACCAGCTTCGGCAGTTCGTCGTGGCGCTGCTTGAGCAGCACGTCAATGTTGGCCCAGGCCTTGGACACGTTGTTCTTGAGCGTGACCAGGCCGTTGTACAGCATCACCGCGTATACCAGCACGACGACGATGATGGCGGGGATGATGAATCCACTGACGCTCATGACGAAGCCCCCTGAGACGCATTTTCGAGGAGCGGGAAGTATAGCAGAGCACGTGCGCACGCCGGCGCTTTCCCCACGCCGGAATGGCCAGTATGCTGGGCGCGGGGTTTCAGGAGATCGCCATGCCCGTCAGACCGTTCCGCGACACGCTGCCCGTCCTCGGCGCACGCGTGTATCTGGATGAGGCCGCGCTCGTGATTGGCGCGGTCCGCATCGGTGACGATGCCTCGTTATGGCCGTATGTGGTGGCACGCGGGGATGTCAACCGCATTCAGATCGGCGCACGCAGCAACATCCAGGACCTCAGCATGCTGCACGTGACGCATGACGGCCCCTATACGCCGGGTGGTTATCCATTGGTGATCGGCGAGGATGTCACGGTCGGGCACAAGTGCCTGCTGCACGCGTGCCGCATCGGCAACCGTTGCCTGATCGGCATGGGCGCGATTGTCATGGACGGGGCAGTCGTCGAGGATGAGGTGCTGTTGGGCGCCGGCAGCCTGGTCAGTCCCGGCAAGCAACTCGCATCGGGCTTCCTGTATCACGGCAATCCGGCGCGTCAGGTGCGGGCATTGCATGATGCCGAGCGTGACATGCTGCGCTATTCCGCTCAGCATTACATGCGGCTCAAGGACCACTATCTGAACTCGACGGCGCCGCCGTTGTCATAATTTCTGCGCAGGCAATAGTCCTCGCGTGCAGCAGGGGTGCTGCACTGTTCGGGTGGAAATTCCCGATAAATGGGCTATACCTAATGCCGACGGCTGGACCGCGCCCACATGGGCGCGAGCCGGGGCCATTCCCCTCCTCAGTCCTGCTTTATCTTTCTGGACAGTCGCCGCTTGATTTCAATCCTTGTCTGGAAACCAGGAGGTTATGCTATGAACAACAAATCAGTCATCGTTTCCACCATCGGCTTCATGTGTCTGGGCCTCACCACATGGATGTTGAGCCTCACTGATGCCGGCTGGGTCATGGGGACCGATGCCCACGCCATGGCCATGTGTTTTGCGCTTGGCAGTGTGGTGCTCGGCGTCATGGCCATATTGAGCTTTTTCCACGGACGCACACTGGATTCGGTCATCTTCTTCGGTGGTACCGGTCTTTTCTGGACCATGCACATGGGGATGGCCGGGGACTCGGCCGGCACGGTTGGCTGGTTCTGGCTGGTGTGGGCGATATTCTTCTTCTATGTGTGGTTGAGCTCCTTCAAGGCCGGCTGGGCACGCTCGCTGTTCCTGCTCGCCGCCTGGCTCGCGTTGCTCGCGTTCTGTCTTGAAGGCTGGACCGGCTCGGACGTGTTCCGCTACATCGGTGGCTACATCGGCCTGTTCACCGGCCTGGTCGGCACCTATATTTCCGCCGCTGAAGTGCTCAACAACGGTTGCGGCAAAGTCGTGCTGCAAACCGGCGCGAAGGATTCCTGAGCGTAACCGGTTACGCAAGGCTGTAGCAGGGCGGGGTATCCCGCCCTGCTTTTGTAAGGCCATAACGGATTTCTCATGACGACAACGCTCTACAGCATTGGGCATTCCACACGTACGCTGGACGAACTGGTCGCGTTGTTGCGTGAACACGATGTGACGTTGCTGGCGGACGTACGCACAGTACCGCGCTCGCGCCACAACCCGCAGTTCAACCTGGAAACCCTGCCGGCTGCACTCGCCACGCATGGCATCGGGTACGCACACCTGCCGGCGCTGGGTGGGCTGCGTCACGCCCGCAAGGATTCCATCAATCAGGGCTGGCGCAACGCCAGCTTCCGCGGTTATGCGGATTACATGCAAACGCCCGAATTCGAAGCGGCTCTCGGCGGGCTCATCCGGCTTGCTGCACGGCAAATGGTTGCCGTCATGTGTGCCGAGGCGGTGCCCTGGCGCTGTCACCGCTCACTGATTGCGGATGCGCTCGCGGTACGTGGTGCCGAGGTATGTCATATCATGGGGCCGGGGAAGTATCAGAAGCACAAACTCACGCCATTCGCTCTGGTGGAGGGCATGTGGCTCAGCTATCCGTTTGTGTTGCAGGGCTGATGAGGTTTCATACGGAGTAATCCAGTGCGGGGCTTGCCGGGAACCGGCGACGGTCTGATAATCCGGATAACCCCCGGAGCCATTTGATCCGGAAACGATGGCGACCCAACGAGAGGCAACATGCAGCCCACGCGCGAACACAGCATTGAAGGACATTCCATCCGCATATATGACGGGTTGCTGCAGGAGCAGGCAATCCATGCCTTGACCGCGGCGCTTGATGAGGGAGGCTTCGTGCGAAGCGAGATAGCGCGTCCCGACACACAGGCATTCCGGCACTGGGCGTTGAATATCCCGCTGGAAGCCGCCGTAAAACTGCCCGTTTACCAGCCGACACTGGACGCCATGCGGCAATTTTCCAGCGAAGCCAGGCATCACATATACCGTTGTTATTGCAATTACGCGAGTTATGGAGACATGCTGTTCACGCACACGGATTGTGACCCCGGCACCACGGACCTGACTGCATTGTGGTTCATCGCGCCGCACTGGGATGTGGAGTGGGGCGGTGAAACCCTGTTCTTCAATTCCAGTCTGGATGCGGAAGTGGTGGTCAGTCCGCGCCCCGGCCGTTTGGTGATGTTCGAAGGCGTGCTTCGTCATGTCGGCCGTCCGCCAAATCGCATTTGCTTCAATCCACGCTATACCCTCGCATTCAAACTGATGCCCGGGAACGAGATGCAGGATGACAAATCGCCGGCATGATTCCGCCGCATCAGGAGCCGCATCGTGACGATCAAGGTGCTGGGTATCGCGGGCAGTCTGCGCAAGGGCTCATTCAATCGTCTGCTGTTGCGCAATGCGCTGGATCTGAAGCCGGCGGACATGGAGATCGAAACGTTCGATATCGCACCGATTCCGGTCTACAACGAGGACCTGCGCGAGCAGGGCTTCCCGGCCCCGGTCGAGGCATTGCGTGAAAGCATCCGTGCCGCGGACGCGCTCTTGCTGGCGACGCCGGAATACAATTTCTCCATGCCGGGCGTGTTCAAGAACGCGATTGACTGGGCCTCGCGTCCGCCGGAGCAGCCGTTCAACGACAAGCCGGTGGCGATCATGGGCGCTTCCGGCAGCATACTCGGCACGGCCCGTGCCCAGTATCACCTGCGCCAGACCTGCGTGTTCCTCAACATGCACCCGATCAACAAGCCGGAAGTGTTCGTGGCCATGGCCGGTGGCAAGTTCGATGCGGACGGGAAGCTCACGGACGAGACTGCGCGCCGGCTGATCGGGGAACTGCTCGCGAACCTGGCGGAGTGGACGCGACGTCTCAAGCTGAGTTGAGCCACAAAAAACAGGCCGGTTTTACCGGCCTGTTTTCCTTGCGCTCGATGCAGGACGCTCAGCCGGCCTTGCCGTGGTGCTCCGCGGACAGCTTGCGCATCAGCGGCAGCACTGCGAACGCAATCACCGTGCAGACGATGGCGGCGTAACCCAGCTTGTTGAACAGGCTGGTGTAGATCGGCAGGGTCTGCAGGGGATCGGTGATGTTTTCCGGCACGCTCGCAAACGTTGCCACCACACCGCCCAGGTACTGCGACACGCCGGTGGCGATGAAGTAGGCGCCCATCATGAAGCCGCCCATGCGCGCCGGCACGTAGCGCGCGATCATGGCCAGCCCCAGGCCGCTCACCAGCAGTTCGCCCAGCGAGTAGAAGCCGTAGCCCCACACCATCACCCACGAGGAAGTCTTGCCTTCCACGGCGAAGTGGCCGGCCACGCCATATATGAAAAACCCCACGGCCACCACCGCAAAGCCGATCACGAACTTGGCGGCCACGGAAATGTCCTTGCCGCGTCGGCCCGCGAAGCTGTACATCCAGGCCAGCGGCGGACTGAGCAGGAAAATCCAGATCGGGTTGAGTGCCTGGAACTGGGCCGGTGACCAGTTGAACAGGTGCCAGCCGAACAGATCGAAGCTCCAGTCCACGTTGCGCAGTGCGAACAGCGACAGCGAGGTGGACATCTGCTGGTAGAAAATGAAGAAGAAGATGGTCTGGATGGTGAGCACCAGGGCGGCGATCAGGCCGGCGCGTTCGTCGCGATGACATTTGGCAATCAGCCAGGCGAAGATTGCCAGCACCACGATTGCCGCGGCGTACACGAAAATGCGCGCCACCTCTTCGTATTTCAGGACCAGTGCCGCCAGAAACACGATGACCAGCGCCACCACCAGCACCGCCGCCAGCTTGCGCAGGTCGAGCGGTTTGAAGTCCGGATCCGAGCCGATGTGGCTCAGGGTGTGTCGCATCACCAGATAATTGCTCAGGCCCACCAGCAGGCCCACGCAGCACACCGCAAAGGCCGCATGCCAGCCCATCTCATTGGCGTAATGCTGGTTCACGACATCCTTGATCCAGGGGGTGAGCAGCATGGACACCATGGAGCCGAGGTTCACCGCCATGTAATAAATGGTGAACGCGCTGTCTATGCGGGAGTCGTCGCCTTCATAGATTTTGCGCACCAGGTTACCGGCGTTGGCCTTGAACAGGCCGTTGCCGACCACGATCACGCCCAGCG
>DASSRV010000018.1:0-2543 GCA_035701605.1 Gammaproteobacteria bacterium | reverse complement strand
CGCGGTATCCAGCACCTCCACGCCCACGGCACGGAACTGCTCGTCGCTGTAGCCGCTCTTCACGCCGGCATTCTTTTCGATGAACACCTGATGGCCGTGGCGCACCAGCTCGGCAGCGGCGGCCGGGATCAGCCCCACCCGGCCTTCCAGCGGCTTCAACTCACGGGGAATACCGATACGCATGTTGGCTCCTTTACGCTCTCTCGCCAATTTGGGTAACATGAAACCTTCTTCCTCCGGCACACGCCGCTCGGCCGTATGGCCCGGAACATGGCGGTGGGGAACGGAAGACTGCCTCGAAATCTTGAAACGGCGCGCCGCGCGCGCCCTCCAGCAGAAACTTTTTCAAGCCTTGAAAACCGCCGGCAGAAACGCCAAATCAGCCCGGCTCGGAGCGAATTATACATGACTACCCGACACTGCCGCCTTCTGATCCTGGGCTCCGGCCCGGCCGGCTACACCGCCGCGGTGTATGCCGCGCGCGCCAACCTCGAACCGGTGCTGATTACCGGCGTCGAACAGGGCGGCCAGCTCATGACCACCACCGAAGTGGACAACTGGCCCGGCGACGTGGAAGGGCTCATGGGCCCCGCCCTCATGGAGCGGATGCTCAAGCACGCCGAACGCTTCAAGACCGAGATCGTGTTCGACCACATCCATACCGCCGATCTCAAGCGCCGGCCATTCCGGCTCACGGGCGACAGCGCCGAATACACCTGCGACGCGCTCATCATCGCCACCGGCGCCACCGCGAAATACCTCGGCCTGCCCTCCGAAGAAGCCTTCAAGGGGCGCGGCGTCTCCGCCTGCGCCACCTGCGACGGCTTCTTCTACAAGGGCGAACACGTGGCGGTGGTCGGCGGCGGCAACACCGCCGTGGAAGAAGCGCTGTATCTGTCCAACATCGCGTCCAAAGTCAGCGTGGTGCACCGCCGCGACAGTTTCCGGGCGGAAAAAATCCTCGCCAATGAACTGATCGAGAAATCGCAGCACGGCAACGTCGAAATCCTCTGGAACAACACCCTCGATGAAGTGCTGGGCGATGACTCCGGCGTCACCGGCATCCGCGTGCGCAGCACCAAGGACAACAATCAGACCCGTGAACTTGCGCCCAAGGGGGTGTTCATCGCCATCGGCCACTCACCCAATACGCAGTTGTTCCAGGATCAGCTCGACATGAAAAACGGTTACATCACCGTTCAGGGGGGTAATTCGGGCAATGCCACCGCAACCAGCGTGCCCGGCGTCTTCGCCGCCGGCGATGTCATGGATCAGGTGTATCGTCAGGCCATCACCTCCGCCGGTACCGGCTGCATGGCAGCACTCGATGCCGAGAAACACCTCGACGCGCTCGCACGGACTGCCGGTTCCACCCCGGCACAGGCAGCAGCCGGCTGAAATCCAGAAATTGCTTCTTTTTATCTCGTCGCCCCGTGCGCGACCGCCAAGGATGGCGGAAGTGCAGGTTTTGCAGGAGCAAAAACCTGCCGACCGCCAAGGGTGAGCTGCGAAAGCAGCGAACGGATCTACAGGATGTAGGTCCTGGACTTTCACGCGAAGCAGGAAGCGAAGCGTGAAAGGCGGAAGTCCTGAAAATGCAGGAGCATTTTTCAGGTAAAGCCGGAATCCAGATCTTGATCAGCATCCCGGCTCTTGGCCGGGATACAAAATCAACATCGCCAGGAAATATCTGAAACCCGACAACTTAACCTTCCCGCATTACAAATACCCGACAGCTCGCGTTAAGCTGAGAACGTGCGCGTCACGATTCACACCTCGATGGACGATCTCCCCGCCACCGACTGGAACGGCCTGGCGGGCGACGACCCGTTTCTGAGCCATGAATTTCTCGCCGCGCTCGAACACTGCGGCAGTACCACACCGGAAACCGGCTGGCAGCCACAGCACCTCGCCTGCCGCGATGCTACCGGGCGACTGATTGGCGCACTGCCGCTCTATTTGAAATCCCATTCCTACGGCGAATACGTCTTCGACTGGTCCTGGGCCGAAGCCTGGCAACAGGCCGGCCTGCATTACTATCCGAAACTCGTGAGCGCGGTCCCCTTCTCGCCCGTGCCGGGCCAGCGCTTGCTGATCGCACCCGATGTCAATCGGGAAGCGGTCGCCAAGGCGCTACTGGAAGCAAGTACTGAACTCGCGCAGACCACACGCGCCTCCTCCATCCACAGTCTGTTCCCTGTGCAGAATGAACTGCCGGATTGGACACGTCATGGTTTCCTGCTCCGCAAGGATTGCCAGTTCCACTGGCACAATCACGCGAAAGATCACGATTTCGAAAGCTGGCTGGCTCGCTTCACCGCCCACAAGCGCAAGAAGGTTCACCGCGAACGTCGCCGTGTACGTGAAGCCGGTATCCGGTTCAGACTTCTCCATGGTTGCGATCTGGATACCCAACGACTTGATACGGTGCACCGCTTCTATGCCGCAACCTACCTGAAACGTGGACGGTCGCCCTATCTCAACCGTCAATTCTTCGATGAGATCGCGCGCACTTTGCCAGAGAATTTACTCGTCATATTGGC
>DASSRV010000017.1:0-3667 GCA_035701605.1 Gammaproteobacteria bacterium | reverse complement strand
GTGCGTGGTGGAAAGCCCGGCGGACGTGCATGCCATTGAACAAGCCACCGGTTTTCGGGGCCAGTATTTCGTGTTGATGGGACACCTGTCACCACTGGACGGCATCGGGCCGGACGAACTGGGATTGGGACAGTTCGAGGCGCGTCTCAAGGAAGGCATCATCAACGAGCTGATACTGGCCACCAACCCCACGGTCGAGGGTGAGGCAACCGCGCACTACCTGGCGGAGTTGGCGCGCACCCACGGTATTCGTGCCACCCGCATCGCACACGGTGTGCCGGTGGGCGGGGAGCTGGAATACATTGATGGCGGCACCCTGTCGCACGCGTTCAGCGGGCGCCAGGAAATGCGCTGAAGGATGGGTCTGTCATGACGGATTGCCTGTTCTGCAAGATGGTTTCCGGCGCGATCAAGCCGGATTTGGTGCTGGAAACCGATGAATTGATCGCGTTCCGCGACATCAATCCGCAGGCGCCGACCCACGTGCTGGTGGTGCCGCGCAAGCACATCAGTACCGTCAATGATCTGGGCGAGGCGGATGCGGCACTGATTGGCAAGCTGTTTCTTGCTGCACGCGACATCGCCGCGCAGGAGGGCATCGCAGCACCCGGTTACCGGTTGGTGATGAACTGCAATGCGGGTGCCGGACAATCCGTGTTCCACATCCACCTTCATCTGCTGGGCGGTCGCGCCATGAGTTGGCCGCCGGGCTGAGCCGGTGACGTGGATTCAGGGCGCCAGTTGCCGGCACAAGCTGCGATAACTTTCATAGCGTCGCGGACTGATTTCGCCTCGCTCCAGTGATGCGCGCACGCCGCAACCCGGCTCGTGCAAATGTCGGCAATCGGAAAATCTGCACGTCCCCGTACTGGCACGGAATTCGATGAACCCCTGCGCGAGTTGTCGTACAGGCATCGGCCAGAGCTGAAACCCGCGCACACCTGGCGAATCAATCAGCTTGCCGCCATTGGGCAGCCGATAGAGCGCGGATACCGTGGTGGTATGCCGGCCTTCCTCGCTGGCACTGGAAATTTCACCTATGCGTATTTCCGCGGTGGGCACCAGCGCTTTGAGCAGTGAGGATTTGCCGGTGCCGGACTGGCCCACGACCACGCCGGTGTGGTGCCGCAGCACTTCTCCGAGCGCAGCGATGCCGGTGCCATCCACGGTGCTGACTTGCAGTACCGGGTAACCGATGGCGGCAAATTCTTCCAGCACATCACGCACGCCGACGCTGCCCGGCAGGTCCAACTTGTTGAGCAGCAGCAGCGCCTCTATCCCGAGGTTTTCCGCCGCCACCAGGTAACGATCAATCAGAGCCGGCTCTGCCGCCGGTTTGGGCGCGACCACCACCAACATGCGATCCACGTTGGCTGCCAGCGCCACGTTGCCAAGTCGCGCGTCGTGGCGCAACAGCAGGGCGTGCCGTTCCTGAATCAGCTTGATGCGGCCGGTGCCGTCGGGCAGCCGCTCGCCACTCACGAAGTCACCGCACACCGGACGCAGACGACGTCCCTTGATGCGACATTCAATCTGTTGTCCCGTCGCGGTTTCAATCGTCATGTGGCGTCCGAAGTTGACGATCACCTGTCCTTCGAACGTTCCGCTCGCGGTTTCAGCCGGCATGGGCTTCGGCATTCAGGCGCGCGATACGGGCTGCGGCCGGAGGGTGGGAGTCATGGAACAGGGAATGCACGGGATCGGGCGTCAGCGTGCTGGCATTGTCGCGATAGAGCTTGACCAGTGCATGACTGAGGGTCCCCGCATCCGTCTGATGCGAGGCATAGGCATCCGCCTGGAATTCGTGGTGGCGTGACCACGCGGACATCGCGGGTTCAAGCAGAAACAGGCACGGCGGCAGCAGCAGCATGAACAGCAGCAGGGCCATGTATGACGAAGCTTGTGCAACGCCGAGCCCGGAATAGAACCAGGCATTGGAGGCCAGCCAGCCCAACAACGCCAGACCGGCGAGGCTCAGCAATGCCGTCACCAGCAGGCGCTGCAACACGTGGTGCAGCCGGAAATGTCCCAGTTCGTGCGCCAGCACCGCCTCAATCTCGTCTGCGGACAGTTTTTCCATCAGGGTGTCGAAGAACACAATGCGCTTGTGTCTGCCGAAGCCGGTGAAATAGGCGTTGCCGTGCGCGGAGCGTGCCGAGCCGTCCATCACGAACACACCGTGACTGGTGAAGCCGCAGCGTTCCAGCAGGGACTCGATGCGCTGTTTGAGGCTTGCATCGGCCAGTGGAGTGAAACGGTTGAATAGGGGCGCGATGAATACCGGGAAGGCCCAGGTGAGAACAAGGCTGAACGTCATCCACAACAGCCACACGTACAGCCACCACCAGTTACCGCTGAACTGAATGAGCCAGAGTGCGGCGAACAACAAGGGACCACCCAGCAGGGCTGCCAGCAGCAGCATCTTGATGATGTCGAGTACGAATGTTCCGGGTCGCGTGCGGTTGAACCCGAACCGTGCCTCGGTAACAAACGTGGACCAGACGGAAAACGGCAAGCCCAGCACGCCGCCGATCAGCGCAAAGCTCGCGATGACCAGCACACCCGTGGCAAGCGGGCCAAGCCCTGCATGCCGCCATGCGCCATCCAGTGCCGTCAATCCGCCACCCAAGGTCCAGGCCAGGGCCAGAACCAGGTCCAGCAGCAGTTCGCATACACCGAGCCGGGTTCTGGCGGCCGTGTAATCCGCAGCTTTCCGGTGTGCGGCGAGCCCGATTTCGGAAGCGAAGGCGGCGGGCACGCTGTCCCGGTGCGCGCCCACGTGCTGCAACTGACGTCGTGCAAGCCAGATTCGCAGACTGCTGCTGACAAACAGCGCCGCCAGAAACAGGACGGTCAGGCCATTCATGGATTGCAGTCGGCAGAGCAGTGCATGACTGCATTGTACGGAAAGCGCGGGAATCTGGGCAGAGGCGGGCCAGCGCGCTACACTGACACCTTCATTTGCGCATCGAGGACGAATTCATGCCGCCCCATCCGGAGAACCTGGTCTGGCTGGATCTCGAAATGACCGGACTGGATCCCGACCATGACAGGATCCTGGAAATCGCCACGCTGGTGACGGACAAGGAGCTCAACATCCTTGCCGAAGGGCCGGTGTTGGCGATACACCAGAGCGAAACGGTATTGACCGGAATGGGGGAGTGGTGCACACGCCAGCACGGACAATCCGGCCTGACCCGGCGCGTGCAGGAAAGTACCGTGACGGAGGCCGAGGCGCAGCGCGCCACGCTGGAATTCCTGAAAACCCTTGTTGCGACCAATACCTCACCGCTGTGCGGCAACAGCATCTGTCAGGATCGCCGTTTCCTTTACCGCTACATGCCGGAACTGGAGAAATTCTTTCACTACCGCAACCTGGATGTCAGCACGCTCAAGGAGCTGGCAAAACGCTGGGCCCCCAATCTGCCGACCTTTACCAAGGAAGCGACGCACCTGGCCTTGCAGGATATCCGCGATTCCGTGGCGGAATTGCGGCATTACCGGCAACACCTGCTGCATCCCGGGTTCTCCGGCGCTTCGGCGTGAGCCGATCGCATTCCGCCGTGCGCGACACGCTGACCCCGGCCGATATCGAAGTCGCCGCCCGGCGCATTGCCGGAAAAGTGCGGCGTACCCCGGTATTGCGTTGCCCGGAACTGGATGCCGA
>DASSRV010000016.1:0-3087 GCA_035701605.1 Gammaproteobacteria bacterium | reverse complement strand
TCCTTGATTGGATTGCAGCGCACAAAGACAACAACCTCAAAGGTGGCGTCAACGCTCCGGTATTACTTGGCGCACCAATCAATCTCCCCCCCAAACCCGAACAGCAAAAATCCGCCGCCGTGCTGTGGAAGCTGCAGCGCGCCATCGCAACGCAGGACAAACAGCTCAAGGCCACCGCCGACCTCAAGGCTTCGGCCATGCAACGCCTGTTCACCCACGGCCTGCGCGGCGAACCGCTGAAGGACACCGAAATCGGCCCGATGCCGAAAAGCTGGAAGCCGACAACCATCGGTGAGGTCGCCAAGATCAGCGCAGGTGGAACGCCATTACGCAGCAATCCCGAGTTCTGGAACGGCGGCACCATCCC
The DNA here is from genome assembly GCA_035701605.1 of Gammaproteobacteria bacterium. Taxonomy (GTDB): domain Bacteria; phylum Pseudomonadota; class Gammaproteobacteria; order Natronospirales; family REEB76; genus DASSKW01. The sequence continues at coordinate 2,720 of DASSRV010000016.1, read as the reverse complement.
GTGGGTCAAAACCGGCGAGATCGACTACGGCGTTATTCTCGACACCGAAGAAAAGATCACGCCCTCCGGCCAAAAAAACTCTGCCGCCAAACTGCTGCCGAAAGGTACGTTGCTCGTCGCCATGTACGGACAAGGCGTGACGCGCGGCAAGGCTGCAATCCTCGGCATCGAAGCCGCCACCAACCAGGCATGCGCGGCAATCCGGCCCGACGAAGACAAGGTGCGTACCGATTTCCTGTTTCATGTGCTTGCACATGGGTATGAGCGCCTGCGCAGCCTCGCGCATGGCGGGCAACAACAAAATCTAAATGCCGATCTGATCCGCGGCTTCGCCTTCGGTCGCCCCGGCGACACCAACGAACAACGGGCCATCGCTTCCGCCCTCGCCACCCTCGACCGCAAGCTGGCCCACCACCGCGCCAAGCGCGCCGCGCTCGACGACCTGTTCCAGACCCTGCTGCACCAGTTGATGACCGGCGCCATCCGCGTGGATGCGCTGGACATCGACGTGGCGGAAGTGACCGAACCCGTATCCTCGCCGCAAGGAGCCGTCGCATGAAAAAGGAAATCATCACCCGCCTGCACAAGCGCTTCGAGGACCACGCCCACGAACGCGATGGCGTCGAGTACTGGACCGCACGCGAGTTGCAGTCCCTACTCGGCTACAACACTTGGCGACGTTTCGAGGAAGTGATCGAACGCGCCAAGACCGCCTGCGTGAATGCTGGCCAGCGCGTCGAAGACCATTTTGCCGGCGCCGGCAAAATGGTCGATATTGGCTCCGGCACATCCCGCGAAATCAACGACATAGCCCTCGACCGCTACGCATGCTACCTGATCGCCCAGAACGGCGACCCGCGCAAGGATGCCATCGCCTTCGCCATGACCTACTTCGCGGTGCAGACGCGCAAGCAGGAGCTGATCGAGCAGCGGTTGGCCGAATTCGAGCGCGTCCGGGCTCGCGAGAAGCTGACCCTGTCGCAGAAGGAACTGGCCGGCATCCTGTTCGAGCGCGGCATCGACAGCCAGGGTTTCGCGCGCATCCAGAGCAAGGGTGACGCTGCCCTGTTCGGCGGCTTCACGACCGGCGACATGAAGAAGCGGCTGGCGGTGCCCGGCAGCCGGCCGCTCGCGGACTTCCTGCCCACCATCACCATCAAGGCCAAGGACTTCGCCAACGAGGTGACCAACATGCAGGTCAAGCAGCAGGATCTGCGCGACGAGCCCGGCATCACGCATGAGCATGTCAGGAACAATCAAGACGTGCGCAAGATCCTCACCGACCGCAACATCCGGCCGGAATCGCTGCCACCGGGCGAAGACGTGAAGAAGGTCGAACGCCGCCTGAAATCGGACGAGAAGAAATTGCCGAAGCAAGGCAACAGGTTGGCGGCGCCAAAGACCACACGGACGCCAAAGGAATGATACAGTCGCTGGTGAATCCGCCCTGGGCAGTACGCCGTCCCTCACTCATCCGGGGCGCGCCGAACCCCGGGGCTCTTTTTTGTGTCTTGCTCAATCCATGTCCTGTCGCCGGAGCCGCGACACCATGAGCAAACGCCCTTCCGCCAAACCGCAAGCCCCCAAGCTCGCCGTCGAATCCTCCACCGTCCAGTTCCCGCTGGTGGACCATGCCGCCACCGCAGGCTGGGCCAAGGTGTCGCCGGAAGCGGCGCTGGGCAAGCGCCGTGGCGAGGGCGGGCTGTTCTTCTACGACGAACTGGAGGCCGCGCTGCTGCGCCTGAATCCCGGCGTGGTGACGCCCGCCGACGTGCCCGGCATCGTGCAGCGGCTGGAAAGCCTGCCCAACACGGTCGAAGGCAATCGCGAAGTGCTGGAGTGGCTGCGCGGCAACCGCACGATTTTCGTCGAGGCCGAGAAGCGCCAGCGCAACGTGCGCCTGCTGGACTTCAACGATGCGCCCGGCGCCAATGTCTTCCAGGTCACCTGGGAGTGGGCCTATCGCAACGGCACGCACAAGGGCAACCGCGCGGACGTGGTGTTCCTGATCAACGGCGTGCCCGTGGCCATCGTCGAGAACAAGAACCCCAAATCCCGGGACGCGATGCCCAAGGCCTTGGCGCAACTGCGCCGCTACGAACTGGAAACGCCCGAACTGCTGACCACGCCGCAGGTGTTCAACATCACCCATCTGATCGAGTATTTCTACGGTGTCACCTGGAACTACGCACGCAAGTTCGTCTTCAACTGGAAGGAGGAAAAGCCGGGCAATTACGAGGAACGGGTGACGCGCTTCTTCGACCACGCGCGCTTCCTGCGCATGTTGAAGGATTGGATCCTGTTCTACGTGGAGGACGACGAGCTGCGCAAGACCATCCTGCGCCAACACCAGACGCGCGCCGCACTGAAGGTGGTGGAACGTTGCGCCGATGCGGACAAGTCCACCGGGCTGGTCTGGCACACGCAGGGTTCGGGCAAGACCTTCACCATGGTCACCGCGGCGCGCCTGATCCTGGAAAACCCGGCACGCTTTCCCGGCGCCACCGTGCTGCTGGTGATCGACCGCAACGAACTGGAAGGCCAACTCGCCGGCTGGGTCGATGCCCTGATGGGCGAACTGCAGGGCAGCGGCATCGCGGTGAAGCTGGCCGCCAGCAAGCGCGACCTGCAAACACTGCTGAAGCAGCAGTTCAGCGGACTGATCGTCACCATGATCCACAAGTTCGAAAAGGCCGACGCCAACCTGTCCACGCGCGACA
>DASSRV010000015.1:0-3735 GCA_035701605.1 Gammaproteobacteria bacterium | reverse complement strand
CGGCACACACCACGGAACGGCGGCCACGGCCGCCGACGATGACCGGTTGACCTGCGAGTTCGGGTTGGTCGTGCTGTTCCACGGAGGCGTAGAACGCATCCATGTCCACGTGAGCGACGAGCCTGGCCACGTGCGGCGGCTCAGTCGGGAGGGAATCGGGCCAGGATTTCGTGCACCGCGCGCGTGATCGCGGCCTGCGAATAATTGTCCTGGTTGACCCGGCCGCTGGTCCAGCCGCGCCATACCAGCCGCTTGCTGTGGCCGTCCAGGATGTCCAGCATCAGGGTGCCCTGCTCGCGGGATTCCAGGTTGCCGCCGCCGATCGGCACCACCACGCTGCCGAAGCCCGTGGGGAAGGCGTCCACGAAACCCAGACTGAAACTCGCGCCGCTGCTTTCAAGTTCCTGCTTGCTGCTGGTGTGGTAGGTGACGATGAAATCCGGCTGTGCCTCGGGTGCCACCCTCTCATAGCCCCGGGCGCCGAGTGCGGCGGTGACCGCGTCCCGCACCCGGCCCTCCAGGATCTGGCTGTCCAGGATCGGGTCCCGCACCGGACCCGGCGGGGGACTGACCCAGGCGAAGCGGTGGTAGCCCTGGAACGGCGCGGACGCATCCTGCTCGACCATGACGCGGGGTGCGCAGGCGGCGAGTGCCAGGGCCAGCAGGACGGGGAGCAGGCGTGACACGGTGTTCATGGCGGGTAGGGCGTGAGTCGGTGCAACAGGCATGTCGGCTTTGAGTCGCAGTCTAGCATGGGCGTTCCCTCCCTCCGATGTATTTCGTACACTAACAATATGTTGCGCCGATTCCAGGCCTGTAACACATTTCCGGCTGTAGCCCTCTGCGTAGACAGAACATGAAGAAGTGGCCGCAAGCATCTCTGGTTTACTCGCTTTTGCTGGCGACGGCTGCGTTCACTCTGCTGATTTTCCTGTCCATCCACAACAATCTGCAAATCGGCAACGTGCCCGCCTTCATCGGGTTTACCCTGTTTGGCGTGGTCATGGTGGTGTTCGGGTTTCCCGCGCCGCAGGTCGGTTACGTCTCGCTGGACCGGGTCGTGCAATTCTCCAGCCTGCTGATTTTCGGCGCGCTGCCGGCGGCCTGGATCTGCGGCATTTCCTCGCTGATCTGGCCGTTCCTGCCCTGGGGCATCAGCCGCGGCAACAGCACGCGCTTCATGGTGATGCGCGCCGCGCACAACGCCGGCATGTTCGTGTTCATCATGCTCGTCGTCGGCGGCTTGTATCGCTATTTCGGCGGCAGCGTGCCGCTGCGGCACCTGACGCCGCACGACGTCATTCTGATCGTGATCCTGGCGTTGTTCATGCAGCTACTGAACGACGTGTTCGTGGGCGTGATCGCCCGGTTGCAGGGCATTGACTGGCGCAAGTCCTTCGGCCTGTTCAGCGCAGTGGTGGACCTCGCCGCCATTCCGATGGCGGTGTTCATGGCGCTGGTTTACAACCGGCTGGAAACGCCGGTTTTCGTCCTGTTCCTGATCGTGCTGGCGCTCATCGTGCTGATCGTGCGCAATTTCGCCGACACCCGGCGCGCCCTGGAAGTCAAACTCGAGGAACTGGTGGCGGTGAACCGGGTCGGGCAGGCGGTGTCCAGTTCGCTGGTGCTGGACGAACTGGTGGAGCTCATCTATCAGGAAAGCCGCAAGCTGGTGGATTTCGACATTTTCATGCTCGCGTTGTACGACGAGGAGGCCCGCGAGATTGATGTCCGGTTGCACCATAACCCCAAGGGCCGTCAACCCAAACGGCGGCGCAAGCTCAGCGAAGGCATCTTCGGCTGGGTGATCTCGAACAACAAGCCGGTATTCATCCGCGACTGGGAAACCGAGGGCGGGGAATTCAAGCGCATCACCGTGCACGTCGGCGATACCCCGCAGACCCAGACGCTGATCGCCGTACCCGTGACCTATCGCGACCGCGTGCTGGGCGTCATCAGCGTGCAGAGTTATGTGGCCGACCGCTTTGATGAATCGCATCTCAACATCCTGGTCACGTTCGCCGGACAGGTCGCGATCGCCATCATCAACGCACGCCTGTTCGAGGAGCTGGAGGGCAGCCGCAACCAGCTCGAACAACGGGTCCAGGAGCGCACCCGCGATCTGGCCCTGCAACGCGACGAACTGCACACCATGATGGAATCGCTGCGCAGCGCGAATCGCGAAAAGGAAGAGTTGCTGATGCGGCTCAAGCAGCAGACCAGCAAACTGGAGCGCCAGACCACGGAACTCGAGCGTCAGACCCTGGAAGACGGCCTGACCGGACTGTACAACCGGCGCTATCTGGACGGCCGCCTGGCATTCGAAATCAAGCGCGCGGACCGCTACCAGCGCAGGATCGCGCTGGCGATGGCGGACCTGGATCGCTTCAAGCAGATCAACGACAGTTTCTCGCACATGGTGGGCGACGAAGTGCTGCGCGTGCTCGCGGACATCCTGCGCAACAACTGCCGTTCGATTGACATGATCGCGCGCTATGGCGGGGAGGAATTCCTGTTGTGCTTCCCGGAGACCGGACTCGATGACGCCACCAGCGTGTGCGAGAAAATCCGTCAGCAGGTCGAGACATACGACTGGAGCAGCATCGAGAAGAACCTGCACGTCACCATCAGCTTCGGCATCGCGGGAGCGCCGCCCAATGTCTATGACGTGGACAACCTGATTGCGGCCGCGGACGAGAAGCTGTACCAGGCCAAGCGCGAAGGCCGCAACCGCGTGTGCGCCTGATCAGGCCCGTACTGGCATTTGCGACAGCAGTTTTTCCGCGGCCCGCGCTTCCAGCGCCGGCGCGAACAGGAAGCCCTGCGCATGCGGACAGCCCAGTTCACGCAGCAGGGCAAGCTGCTCTTCATTCTCGACGCCTTCCGCCACGGTATCCATGCCCAGATCGCGGGCCAACTGGACGATGGTGCGCACCATCGCGGCATGTTTCGGATTGGTGTGCGCGTCGGCGGTGAACAGGCGGTCAATTTTCAGGGTATCGAGCGGCAGCGCCGCAAGGTAGCTGAGTGAGGAGTAGCCGGTACCGAAGTCGTCCAGATGCAGTTGCACGCCGAGCTGCCTGATCTCGTGCAGGCGCTTTTCGGCGGTCCCGGGGTTCTTCAGGAAAATCGTTTCCGTGATTTCGAGGTGCAGCGCCGAAGGCTCCAGTCGGGTTTCCCTCAGTGCCGAGGCGATCTGCTCCGACAGGCCCGCGTGCATGAACTGCTTGTGCGCCAGGTTGACCGCAATGCTCAACTGCTTCGCATCCGGATAGAGCTGTCGCCAGCCGTGGGTCTGGCGACAGGCCTTGTGCAGTACCCACCAGCCGATCGGCAGTATCAGGCCGGTTTCCTCCGCCACCGACAGGAATTCCTCGGGCCGCAGCAAGCCGCGTTGCGGGTGTTGCCAGCGCAACAGCGCCTCGAAGCCGCTGAGCCGGCGATCCGTGACGTTGACGATGGGTTGGTAGTAAACCCGGAATTCACCGTTGTCGAGCGCCTGGCGCAGTTCGGTTTCAAGTTGCAGGCGTGCGGATGCGCGCGCGTGCATGCTCTGGTCGAAGACCACGTAACCGGCCTTGCCGGCTTCCTTGACGTGATACATGGCGGTATCCGCATCGCGCAACACTTCGTCGGTGGTGCGGTAATGTGCATGACCGGGTGCGATGCCGATGCTGGAATTGGTGTAGATCTCGTTGCCGCCGAGCTGGATCGGCGGCAGCAGCTCGGCCTGGA
>DASSRV010000014.1:0-8566 GCA_035701605.1 Gammaproteobacteria bacterium | reverse complement strand
ATCGAGACCGGCGACATCGCCTTCTTCAGCCGCCAGATGGCGACCATGATGAGCTCCGGCGTGCCGCTGGTGCAGTCCATGGACATCATCGGCAAGGGCCACGTGAACCCCGCCATGCAGGACCTGGTGCTGGGCATCAAGGCTGACGTGGAAGCGGGTAACGGCCTGGCCGACGCACTGGCGAAGCAACCGCTCTACTTCGACGACCTGTTCGTGAGCCTGGTGCGGGCCGGCGAGCAGGCGGGCGCGCTCGAGACCCTGCTGGACAAGATCGCGACCTACAAGGAGAAGACCGAGCGCATCAAGAAGAAGATCAAGAAGGCGCTCTCCTACCCCATCGCGGTGCTGTGCGTCGCCTTCATCGTGACCGGCATCCTGCTGGTGTTCGTGATCCCGCAGTTCCAGGCGCTGTTCCAGGGCTTCGGTGCCAACCTGCCCGCATTCACGCAGTTCGTCGTGGACCTGTCCGAGTCGGTACGCCACGATGGCTGGATTTACCTGATCATCATCGCGGGCTTTTTCACTACATTTTTCTATTTCAAGAAGCGCTCGCGCAAGTTCCGCGAGAACCTCGACAAACTCTCACTCAAGATTCCGATCTTCGGCGCCATCCTCACCAAATCCGCCATCGCGCGCTTCGCGCGCACGCTGTCCACCATGTTCGCGGCCGGCGTCAACCTGGTCGAGGCGCTGTCGTCGGTGGCCGGTGCCACCGGTAACATCATTTACGAACAGGCCACCTACAAGATCCGCGACCAGGTCTCCACCGGCCAGCAATTGAACCTGGCGATGAGCCAGACCGGGCTGTTTCCCCACGTGGTCGTGCAGATGCTCGCCATCGGCGAGGAAGCCGGCTCGATTGACGCCATGGCTTCCAAGGTCGCGGATTTCTACGAAGAAGAAGTGGACAACGCGGTGGACAGCCTGTCCAGCCTCATGGAACCCATGATCATGGTGATTCTCGGCGTGCTGGTGGGCGGTCTGGTGGTCGCCATGTACCTGCCCATCTTCAAAATGGGCTCGGTGGTGTAACGCGACACTCCGTGCGACCCGCCCGCGGGACGCTCTTTCCGGTTTTCACAGGATCCGCGCATGTCCATCCTGCTCTTGATTGAGTCCAGCCCGGCCGTATTCGTGATTCTTGCAGCCCTGCTGGGGCTGGTCATCGGCAGTTTCCTCAACGTCGTGATCCACCGTCTGCCGGTGATGCTCGAACGCGAATGGCGTGCACAGTGCGCCGAACTGAACGGCGGCACTCCGGAATCAACGGGGCCTTACAACCTGATCGTGCCGCGCTCGCGCTGCCCGCACTGCGGGCATGCCATCACGGCACTGGAAAACATTCCGCTGCTGAGTTATTTCTGGCTGCGCGGCCGCTGTCGTGCTTGTCACGCGCGCATCTCCCTGCGCTATCCCGTGATTGAAGCCGCCACCGGCCTGCTGACCGCCTGGGCAGCATGGCATTTCGGTTTCGGCTGGACGGCGCTCGGTGCCTGGCTGCTGAGCTGGAGCCTGCTGCCGCTCACCGTGATTGACCTGGAACACCAGTTGTTGCCTGACCGGCTCACCCTACCCCTGTTGTGGCTGGGGCTGGTTTTCAACCTCGGCGGCGCGTTCACGGACCTGCGCTCCGCGGTGATCGGCGCGCTGGCCGGCTACCTCAGCCTGTGGTGCGTATTCCACCTCTTCAAGTGGGCCACCGGCAAGGAAGGCATGGGCTTTGGCGACTTCAAACTGCTCGCCGCGCTTGGTGCCTGGCTCGGCTGGCAGATGCTGCCCGCCATCATCCTGCTTGCCGCCGCCACCGGCGCCATCACCGGCATCGCCCTGATCCTGTCACGTCGCCTGCAACAGGGTGTACCGATGCCGTTCGGACCATTTCTGGCGGCGGCCGGCTGGATTGCCCTGTTCTGGGGACCGGCCCTGACCGATGCCTGGTTGCGATTCGCGCGCCTGGCCTGAACCCATGCTGAAAGTCGGTCTCACCGGCGGCATCGCCAGCGGCAAATCCACGGTTGCGGCGGCTTTTGCCCGACTGGGCGTACCGGTGGTGGATGCAGACGCGATCTCACATGCGTTGACGGCACCGGGACAAGCCGGGCTTGCGGCCTTGCACGCCGCGTTGGGCGATGCCGTTCTCGATGCTCAAGGCAGCCTGGATCGCGCCCGACTGCGGCACCGGCTTTTCAACGACCCCGCCTTGCGCGCCCGCGTGCAGGCCCTGTTGCATCCACTGATCATTGCCGAGCTGGCACGCCAGCTTGAAGCCGCAACGGGTCCCTATGGCCTGGCCGTGGTGCCGCTGCTGGTGGAAACGCCTGCTGCACGTTCCTTGATGGATCGGGTACTGGTGGTGGACTGCCCGGAACAGTTGCAATTGTCCCGGCTTATGTTGCGTGACAACGAAAACGAAGCGGATGCGCGCGCCATGCTGGCCGCACAAAGCGACCGGGCACGCCGCCTGGTCGCAGGGGATGATATTCTGGTCAACGCAGGTGGGCTGACGCAATTGCGGGCCGCGGTCGAGCGGTTGCACGCGTTCTACCTCGAACTGGCCGCGCAGCGGGATTACCGCCGTGCCGGTCTGCGTTTACCCTGAAATCCAGACGGATCGAGATGTTGGATATCGAACCCGGCGCGGAACAAACCGCCACTGTCGAATGGTTCATCTACGAGCAGCCGCTCACCGAGCGGATACGTACCTTCCTGCGCCTGGAATTCCTGTTCGAGCAATGCCTGCATCACGTCGCACTGCAATCCACCTGGGACAGTCGCGCCGCAGTGGCCTGCATCCTTGAAATTGCCACCCTGCTTACGCGTGGTGATGTGCGCACCGAAGTGCTGAAGGAACTGGAGCGCAGCACCCTGTTCCTGAACCGTCTGAAAGGCAGCCCCGAGGTGGACAATACGCGCCTCACATCGCTACTTGCCGAACTCGACACGTTGCGCCATGCCATGAACGGTGACGGCCGCCAGTTGGGGCAACCACTCAAGGAATGTGAATTTCTCAACACCATCAAGAACCGGCTCGCCATTCCCGGCGGCACCTGCCAGTTCGATCTGCCCGTGTATCACGCCTGGCTGATCCAGTCGCATGCGCGTCGCGCACGCGACTTGCAGACCTGGATGGCGGAGTTGAAGCCGCTCAAGGACACCATCAACCTGCTGATGGCGCTGACCCGCGAAAGCGCCCTGCCGTCGCGCGAACTCGCCGAACAGGGCATGTTCCAGCGCACTTTCGACAGCAACAACACCTGTCCGCTGGTGCGCGTCATGGTGCCGTCCATCAGTCACGTGTATCCCGAAATCAGCGCCGGTCGTCAGCGCATGACCATTCATTTCATGGAACGCGACGACGCCAGCAGCCGCCCCTGGCAGACCCGGCGCGACATCAGCTTCAAGCTGGTGTGCTGCCAGTTCTGAGCATGCCGGCAGACACCCCACCCCGCGTCAATTGTCCGCATTGCGGCAAGCCGGTGGCCTGGACACAGGCGTCCGCCTTCAAGCCGTTCTGCAGCGAACGCTGCAAGCTGATTGATCTCGGCGACTGGCTGCTGGAGAAGCACGCCATTCCCGGTGAACCGGTTGAATCGGTTGAATCGGACGGTGCCCCGCGGATCCCAAACACGGATTAGATTCCAGCCTCTCCCGGCCACAATCCGCGCATGGCGGCGAGTCCGTACCCGCCGTATGTGCGTACCATCTCGAGATCCTGTGTCCGCATGTTGCCGATGGCGAACACGGGCAGGCTGGCGGTGGCGGCAAGTCCTGCAAACGCCTCCCAGCCCAGCACGGGCGTACCAGGATGACTGGCGGTCGGCTGCACCGGACCGAGCAGCGCGTAATCGAGCCCGCACCGTGCAGCCTGCGCAAGCTCGGCGGCATCGTGACACGACGCCCCCACCAGAAAGCCCGCAGGCAACGGCCGCTGCGCCGTGTCCATCAGACGCCGGCTGTTCAAATGCGCGCCATCCGCCTGCATCTGCACTGCCAGTTGCGGTTCGGCATTCAGCACCACGCGCGCGCCGTATCTGCGACACAATGCGATGACCGGTTCCGCCAGCGCCCGAAACGCATCCGCATCGAGCGCCGCCGCGCGCAACTGCACGAACTCCACGCCGGCATCGAGGCTGCGTTCGAGTGCATCGAGAAAAATTCCGGTATCCGTATCCGGTGCCGGCGTAACCAGCATGCGGGGCGGCAGCCAGAGTCGCCGCGTGATGGGCCAGTCCGCCGGCAGCAGCTTGCAGTTCGCGAGATCGCCGGGACTGACCCAGGCAAGCCGCTGATGCTCGCGTGCCTGAACCGTGCCCGCATGGCGTCGCACCCGCCACACTTCGAGTTCCACCCGGCGTTCGGGATACTCATGTGAAAACCGCATCAGGGCGCGGGCTTCCAGCACCCTGATGCCGAGTTCCTCGTGCAGTTCGCGGCACAGGGCGGCATGCGCGTCCTCGCCCGCTTCCAGCTTGCCGCCGGGAAATTCCCAGAATCCGGCCAGCGGTTTGCCGGACGGACGTTGCGCAATCAGCACTCGCCCCCGGTCGTCATGCAGCACCGCCGCCGCCACCCGAATGGCCGGTAACGGCCGGGCGCCGCTCATCGCGCGGCGGTCTCCCGGCCGGTCCCCTTGCCTGACCCGCGTTCAGGCCAGCCGGCCATGGCATTGCTTGTATTTGAGGCCCGAGCCGCAGGGGCAGGGCTCGTTGCGCCCGATCTTGCGCCCGTCCCGTACCACGGTGGTAACCGGCGGCGCCTGTTCCGCATTGCCCGCCACGCCTCCACCCGCGTCGGGCGATTCGGCGTGCTGGAACTGCATGGCACGCGCGCGGCGACGCTGTTCTTCCACCGCCGCCACGTCCTCCTGGGTGCGCACCTGGACCTTGGCGAGAATGCCGGCCACGTCGCGCTTGAGCCGCTCCACCATGTCCGAAAACATGCCGAAAGCCTCGCGCTTGTATTCCTGCTTCGGATCCACCTGGGCATAGCCGCGCAAGTGGATACCCTGGCGCAGGTAGTCCATGTTGGCGAGGTGCTCGCGCCACAGGTTGTCGAGTACCTGCAGCATCAGGGATTTCTCGAACTGACGCAGCACCTCCGCGCCCGTCAGCTGTTCCTTGGCCTGGTACGCGGCCATGAAATGCTCGAGGATCCTCGCGCGCAGCGGCTCCTCGTGCAGCTCGCTGTCCTGATCCAGCCAGCCCTGCACGTCCAGCTTGAGCCCGAATTCGCGCTCCAGCGCCTCGCTCAGACCCGCGATGTTCCATTGTTCTTCGAGGCTTTGCGGCGGGATGTATTCGTCCATCAGCGCATTGACCACGTCGGTCATGTGCGTGCGGATCATGCCGGAGATGTCGGTGGCGCGCAGCAGTTCGTTGCGCAACGCATAGATCTCCTTGCGCTGCGCATTCGCCACGTCGTCGTATTCGAGCAGGGATTTGCGGATGTCGAAGTTGTGCGCCTCGACCTTGCGCTGCGCATTCTCGACCGCACGCGTCACCCAGGGATGCTCGATGGCCTCGTGCTGCTGTACGCCGAAGCGTTCCATGATGGCCTTGACGCGGTCTCCCGCGAAAATGCGCATCAGGTTGTCTTCCAGCGACAGGTAAAAACGGCTCGAACCCGCGTCGCCCTGGCGTCCCGCACGGCCGCGCAACTGGTTGTCCACGCGCCGCGATTCGTGGCGCTCGCTGCCGATGATGTGCAGACCGCCCGCGGCCAGTACCGCATCGTGGCGCACCTGCCAATCCGCACGCAGCTTGTCATGCGCCGCCTCGGCGCCGTCCTCGGGCAGGGCGCGCAACTCGGCTTCGAGGCTGCCGCCCAGCACGATGTCGGTGCCGCGGCCGGCCATGTTGGTGGCGATGGTGACTGTGCCCGGACGTCCGGCCTGCGCGATGATGTGCGCCTCGCGCTCATGCTGCTTGGCGTTCAGCACTTCGTGCACCAGCCCGGCTTTCTTGAGCAGGCCGGACAGGTATTCGGAGGTCTCGATGGACGCGGTACCGACCAGCACCGGCTGGCCACGTTCATGTGCGGCCCGGATGTCGGCGATGACCGCGTCGAACTTGCCCCTGGCGGTGGTGAAGACCTGATCCGCCTGATCGTTGCGGATCATCGGCTTGTTGGTGGGAATCACCACCACTTCGAGGCGGTAGATCTCGTGGAATTCCGACGCTTCGGTGTCGGCGGTGCCGGTCATGCCGGAGAGCTTGCCGTAGAGGCGGAAATAATTCTGGAACGTGATGGAGGCCAGCGTCTGGTTCTCGGCCTGCACCTTGACGCCTTCCTTGGCCTCCACCGCCTGATGCAGTCCGTCGGACCAGCGTCGCCCCGGCATGGTGCGGCCGGTGAACTCGTCCACGATCACGACCTCGCCGTCCTTGACGATGTAATCCACTTCGCGCTGGTACAGGGCCTGCGCGCGCAAGGCCGCATTGACGTGGTGCATCAGGCTGATGTTGCCGGCGTCGTACAGCGACTCGCCTTCCTTGAGCAGACCCTCCCGGGTCAGCATGTCCTCGATGCGCTGGTGGCCGTCCTCGGTGAGGTACACCTGCTTGGCTTTCTCGTCCACGCTGTAATCGCCGGGGCCGTCTTCTTCCTGCTGACGTACCAGGCGGGGCACCAGTTGGTTGATCTTCCGGTACATCTCGGTGTTGTCGTCCACCGCGCCGGAGATGATGAGTGGCGTGCGCGCCTCGTCAATCAGGATCGAGTCCACTTCGTCCACAATGGCGTAGTGCAGCTCGCGTTGCACCTTGTCCTCGAGCCGGAACGCCATGTTGTCGCGCAAGTAATCGAAACCGAATTCGTTGTTGGTGCCGTAGGTGATGTCCGCCCCGTACGCGGCGCGCTTGGTGTCCGGATCCTGGCCCGCCAGGATCACGCCCACGGTCATGCCCAGCGCTTCGTACACCGGCCGCATCCAGTCCGCGTCGCGCTGTGCCAGGTAATCATTCACGGTCACCACGTGCACGCCGTGGCCGTCAATCGCGTTCAGGTAGGCGGCCAGGGTCGCGACCAGGGTCTTGCCCTCGCCGGTGCGCATTTCGGCAATCTTGCCGCTGTGCAGGGTCATGCCGCCGATCAACTGCACATCGAAGTGGCGCATGCCGAGACGCCGGCGCGCGGCTTCGCGTACCGCGGCGAACGCCTCCGGCAGCAGGGCATCCAGCGTCTCGCCCTGTTGCAAGCGGGTACGGAATTCGGCGGTCCTGTTCCTGAGCGCGTCGTCGGACAGCTCACGGAACCCGGCTTCGAGCGCATTGATGCGCGTCACCGAGCGCTGCATGCCGCCGATGAGTCGTTCGTTGCGGCTGCCAAATATTTTCTTCAGCAAACTCAGGGCCATCGTGGATTCCGTATCGGTTGGGAGTGAAACGCCGGCGCTTGGCACGAGCCTGCCGCGCCCGGTATCAGAGAGGGGCGGCAATGGAAGAGAACAGCGGCCATTCGCGGGTCCGGACGGCCCGCAGTCGGGAGGCGGGAATTAATCCAGATTCCGGGAAGCGGCGACCAGTTTCGACTGTCCAGAGGTGTGCACAAACCGTGCCGGGTCAATCTGTTTGCCATTGTATAAAACTTCAAGGTGCACATGGGGGCCGGTGGAGCGGCCCGTGGAGCCCATGAGCGCGATTTCCTGGCCTTTTTTCACGATTTCACCGACGTGAACCAGGATCGTCTCGTTGTGCCCGTAGCGGGTGGCGTAACCGTTGCCGTGATCTATCTCGATCATGTTGCCGTAGCCGCCGCGCGGCCCGGCCCAGGTCACCACCCCCGGCGCGACGGCTTCCACGCCCTCGCCTTCGCTGCCGGCAAAATCTATGCCCGGATGGAACGACAGCTCGCCGGTAAACGGGTCAATGCGCATGCCGAATCGGGAACTCTCGTAGCCGACCTGGATCGGCGGGCCGGACGGCAGCACACGTCTCTGGAAATTGCGGTTCATCATCAGGTTTTCAAGCACCGCGAACTGCTGTTCGCGGTTGCGGATCTGCGCCTGGACCTGGTCCAGCGCGGTCATGAAGTCCGGCGCCGACACGTGCTCGCTCGGCGCCGGCAGATCCGGCCCGCCCTCGGCGGGGGCTTGGTTGAAATTGAATTCGCCGCGCTTGAGCCCGGCCATGCGGGTCAACTGCTGGCCCAGGGCGTCGAGCCGGATGACGTGTGCCTGCAACTGGCCGACCTTGGCCGACAGGGCATCAATACTGGTCTGGGCCGACTGCCTGGCACGGGCGACTTCCTGTGCCTGACTGGCGAGCTGTTGCCGCCAGGCCTGCTCGCGCGCGCTGCTGCCGGTCTGCCACATGGCCAGGCTGTAGCCGCCATAGAACAGCCCTCCGGACACCAGTACGGCCAGGGCCAGGAGGCTGCCCCAGACCGGCAGCCGGGACACATTGATCTGGCGCGGGCGGCCCCGCCGGGTGATTACGATAAGATTCATCCGGTTCCCTCAACTGCCCCGACCCGGCCGGACCTTCGCCCATGCCGACGCCAAAGCTTAACTCATTAGCCCAACTCGTGTCCGGTCCCGGCCTCGCCCGGCTCGGGGACGAGGCCCGCC
>DASSRV010000013.1:0-7805 GCA_035701605.1 Gammaproteobacteria bacterium | reverse complement strand
GAATGTTTCGGCGGCCAGGGCTATATAGAAGATACCGGCCTGCCCGCACTGCTGCGCGACTGCCAGGTGCTGTCCATCTGGGAAGGCACCACCAATGTATTGAGTCTGGACGTGTTGCGCGTGCTGGAGCAGGGCAATGCGCTCGAGGTGTTTGTGGCGGACATCGAACAGCGCATGGAAAGTCTTGCCAGTGCATCTCTGATCGAGTCGCGTGAAGCGGTGCTGGCCGGACTCAAGCGCATCATGGCCTGGTCGGTCGAGGCGTCCGCCGGTGGACGCGAAGCGCTCGAGGCCGGTGCGCGGCGTTTCGCATTCAGCCTGGCACGCATTCGCGCTGCTGCTCTTTTGGCCGGGGCCGCACAGCAGGGCAGCCTGGATCACGACGTAGTACAGCGTTGGTGTCGGCAACGTCTCGCGTTGGTGTGATGCAGGGATATTGTTTACTTTATCTGTCACCCCGGCGAACGCCTACAGGGGTGTAGGCGGTACGAGCCCAGGGATGGGCGAAGGTAGAGCAATGCAGGAGCAATTGCCGAGAGCGACGCAGGAGGCCAAAGCCGAGGCCGGGCTCCAGTCAGAAGGGTGCACCCCGAGTTCGCCAATATTCACCATCGCCACAGGGCTTGTGGGCTTATCGCGTTTGCTGGAGAGTGACGGAGGACTCAGGCACAATGCGGACATTATTTGCTGATATCCGTTGGCCATGACCCACGCCGTTCCCGCTTCTATTGCTGTCAGTGGCGCACGCCGTCGTATTGCCTTGCTGTCACCGTTTCCGATGCGCTCGGGCGGGGTGCTTACGGGTGCTGAGCTTGTATGCGAAACCTGGGGCCGGCTCGCCGCGGACAAGGACAACGTGCTGCTGCTGTTCACCGGTTTGTCGCCGTCTGCGCACGCGGCGTCCTCGCCGACGGATCACAGTCCGGGATGGTGGGAGGAAATGCTTGGCCCGGGCAAACCGCTCGACACGCAACGCTTCCATGTGGTGTGTATCAATTCACTGGGCAGTTGTTTCGGCTCTACCGGCCCGGCATCCGTGAACCCGGATACGGGCAGGACCTATGCGCTGGATTTCCCGACCCTGACCGTGGAAGACATTGCCAGCGCGGCGCACGCGGCGCTGCGTGCCATGGACATCGAGCACGTGCGCGTGGTGATGGGTCCTTCGCTGGGCGGAATGAGCGCGTTGGCTTATGTGCTGGAGTTTCCCGGTGCGGCGGATGCGCTGGTGAGCGTGTCTTCCGCGGTACATTCCGAACCTTTCGCCATCGCAGTGCGCTCGCTGCAACGCGAACTGATCCGCTCGGACCCCGCCTGGCAGGACGGCAATTACAAACCCGGCGAAGGCCCGCGCGAAGGCATGCGCCTCGCGCGCAAACTCGGCATGATGTCGTACCGTTCGGCCGGCGAATGGCGCGAGCGCTTCGGCCGCGAACGCGCCAGTGACGACGGCGGCATGCCGTTCGGTTTCGAGTTTGAGGTGGAGTCTTACCTGGAATCACGCGCCCGCGCGTTCGTGGGCGGTTTCGACCCCAATTCCTATCTGTATCTGTCGCGCGCCATGGATCTGTTCGATGCCGCCGAGCATGGTGGCAGCGTGGCCAAGGCTTTCAGCAGGCTGCGGCTCGAACATGCGCAGGTGGTGGGCGTGGAAAGCGACATTCTGTTCCCGCTGCATCAGCAGCGCGAACTGGCCGAGGGCCTGCACGCTGCCGGTATTGCCACCCAGTTTGATGTGCTGCCCTCGAAGCAGGGCCACGATTCCTTCCTGGTGGACATGGAGCGTTTCCGTCCCGTGATCGGGGATTTCCTCGCCAGTCTCTAGTTAGAACTTATCTCAAAATCCCGTTCACCCTGAGCGTAGCGCCGTAGGCGCGGAGTCGAAGGGGACTAAGTCTATGATTTTTATGTGTTTCGACTTCGCCTGCCCTGAGCTTGTCGAAGGGCTCAACACGAACGGTTGGATAATTTTGAGATAAGTTCTAGTCATTCCGATACGTTTTTCGTCGTTCTGTTTTCCGCTTGCAGCGTGGTTTATTGTGTTTTTGATGACGTGTCGGTTGCGGTCTGCGGCAGGAATTCGTGCGGATTGACCGGCGTACCGTTGAGGCGCACGGTCCAGTGCAGGTTCGGACCGGTGGTGCGGCCGGTCGCGCCGATGGCGCCGACCACTTCACCGCGCGTGACCTGTGTGCCGGGCTTCACGTCTATGCGGCTCAAGTGACAGTACACACTGTAAAGACCCTGACCGAGATTGATGGTGAGCGTGTTGCCGCAGAAATAGTAGTCACCGACGTCGGCCACCACGCCCGATTCCGGCGCGCGGACCGGCGTGCCGGTGGCGGCGGCGATATCTATGCCGCTGTGCGGGCTGCGCGGCTCGCCGTTGAGCACACGTTGCAGTCCAAAGCCGCTGGACTGCGGTCCATCCGCGGGCCAGGTGAAGGCGAGACCCGGTTCGGGCCGTGGTGTCCAGGTGTCGAGCACCTGATCGAGATGCGCTTTTTCACGTGTGATGCGCGCCAGTTCCTCCGGCGTGGGATTGACCATGTGCGGATTCTCGATGGTGAGACGTTGCACCGGATAGGTTTTCGCATCCACCTGGAACTTGAGTTCCAGCGGTGGCCCGTCCGGATTCTCGAGGGTGAGACTGTGCTCGCCGGGCGCGGTGCCGAGCGGGATACCGGCGAGTGCGTACCAATGATGATCGTTCTGCACCACCATGATGCGTTGCACGCCCATGTGCACCACCGGTCGTGCGGCGCCGTCCGGCAGTTGCAGCACGGCCACGCCGCCGGGCACCGGCGTGTCGGCCGGCAACGGTGCCGCCTCTGCGCACAGAGGCAGCAAGCCGAGCAACATCAGTACCAGATGCTTCATCCTTCCTCTCCCTGATCGAGTTCCGTGACACGCACGCCGAGGCTGCCCGAATGCAGGCGCACCCGCAACGCCTGGTTCTCATGCAACTGTGCTGTGGAGGTCACCACGTCACCGTCCGCGCTGCTGACGATGGCGTAGCCACGCGACAGGGTGGCGAGCGGACTGACGGCATGCAGTGCGCGTGCGGCGAGACCGAGACGGACATCGAGCCGGCCGATGCGTGTGCGTGCGGCAAATCCGAGCTGCTGTCTCAGCTCGCGCAGGCGCCCGGCGAGTACCGGCAGGCGATGCGCAGGATTGCAGGGCTGCATCCTTGCGACAAGCTCGCCCAGATGGCGGCCGCGACGCTGTACCAGCAGGCGCGTGGCATTGCCCAGACGGGCTTCCAGTTCATCGAGCCGTTGTGCGCGATCACGCAACAGGCGTGACGGGTGCAACTGATCGAGTCGTTCGCCGCACCAATCTAGGCGTGCTTGCCGCGTGGCCAGCAGTCTCAGTAGCGTCTGCGCGAGTCGCGCACCGGATTCCGCGAACGCACGCCGCCAGGCGCCGGCATCCGGCGTGGCGCGCTCGGCCGCGCCGGTGGGCGTTTCCGCGCGCGCATCGGCAACGAAATCCGCGATGGTGAAATCAATTTCATGACCGATGCCGCTAATGACGGGCAGCGTGCAGTTGAATATGGCGCGCGCCACGCTTTCTTTGTTGAACGCCCATAAATCTTCCAGCGAGCCGCCGCCGCGAGCAACGATCAGCACATCGCATTCGGCGCGTACCGATGCGGTGTGCAGCATGGCGACAATCTTTTCCGCCGCAGCGTCGCCCTGCACCGGAACCGGGTACAGGATCACGTGTGCGATGGGATAGCGGCGCCGGATGGTGTTGAGGATGTCATGGATCGCGGCACCCGAAGGGGAGGTGATGACACCGATGCGACGCGGTGTCGGCGGCAGCGGTTGCTTATGCGCGGCATCGAACAGCCCCTCGGCTGCCAGTTTCTGCTTGAGTGCCTCGAACGCGCGCTGCAGGGCGCCGTGGCCGGCGTCTTCCATGTGCTCGATCTGCAACTGGAAATCGCCGCGCGGCTCGTACAGGCTGACGCGCGCACGCACCAGCACCTGCATACCGTTGCCGGGCTGGAAGCGCAGCAGCGCGGCGCGGTTGCGGAACAATGCGCAGCGCACCTGCGCCGCCGCATCCTTGAGCGAGAAATACAGGTGCCCTGAGACGGGTCGCGCCAGATTGGAGATTTCGCCCTCCAGCCACACCAGCGGCAGGCCGCCTTCCAGCAGCCCGCGGGCGGCGCGGTTCAGGGCTGAAACGGTGTAGATCTGCCGGGCGGGCGGGGTATCGGGCGACTGCGTCATGCCCCATGATAATCAGGCGTTCCCCGGCATGAAAGGCCGCACGGGCGGTTTTACCCGCACCCTGCAGAACGTTTATAATGACCGGTTTAACTACCTTATTCGGGAGCCGTCATGCGCATCCTTCAGGAAGCCCTCACCTTCGACGACGTGCTCCTGGTGCCTGCGTTCTCCGAAGTCCTGCCGCGCGACGTGGAGCTGGCCACCCGGCTCACGCGCGACATCACGCTCAACATCCCGCTGGTTTCCGCCGCCATGGACACCGTGACCGAGGCGCGGCTGGCGATCGCGATGGCGCAGGAAGGCGGCATCGGCATTGTGCACAAGAACATGACGCCGGACGAGCAGGCGCGGCACGTGCGCACAGTCAAGAAATTCGAGAGCGGCGTCATCAAGGATCCGTTCACGGTCACGCCCGACACCACGGTGGGCGAAGTCCTGAAGCTGACGCGCGCGCACCAGATTTCTGGCGTGCCGGTGGTGGAAGGTGAACGTCTGGTCGGCATCGTTACCAGCCGCGACCTGCGTTTCGAGACCCGCTACGACGAACCGGTGGCGCGCATCATGACCGGAAAGGACCGGCTGGTGACGGTCAGGGAAGGCGCGGACAAGGACGAGGTACTGGAAAAGCTGCATCGGCACCGCATCGAGAAAGTGCTGGTGGTGAACGACACGTTCCAGTTGCGCGGCATGATTACCGTGAAAGACATCCAGAAGGCCAAGGACTACCCCCACGCCTGCAAGGACGAGCATGGCCGGCTGCGCGTGGGCGCGGCGGTCGGCACCGGCGCGGATACCGACGCGCGCGTCGCCGCACTCATGGACGCCGGCGTGGACGTGGTGATCGTGGACACTTCGCATGGGCACAGCAAGGGCGTGCTGGACACTGTGCGTCGTCTGAAAAAACAGCATCGCGATCTCGCCGTGATCGGCGGCAACATCGTGACCGCGGACGCGGCGCTGGCACTGGTCGAGGCCGGTGCGGACGGCGTCAAAGTCGGCATCGGCCCCGGTTCCATCTGCACCACGCGCATCGTGGCCGGCGTCGGCGTACCGCAGATCAGCGCGGTGTCGAACGTGGCCGGAGCACTGGCGAAGAAAGGCGTACCGCTGATCGCGGATGGCGGCATCCGGTATTCCGGCGACGTGGCCAAAGCACTTGCCGCCGGGGCCTATTCGGTGATGATCGGCGGTCTGTTCGCCGGCACCGAAGAGGCGCCGGGCGAAGTCGAGTTGTACCAGGGCCGCTCCTACAAGTCCTACCGCGGCATGGGCTCGCTGGGTGCGATGGCACAGAAACAGGGCTCCGCGGACCGTTATTTCCAGGATGCCACCGAGGAAATCGAAAAACTGGTGCCGGAAGGCATTGAAGGCCGGGTGCCCTACAAGGGTGGCTTGGTCGCGATCATTCACCAGCTCATGGGCGGCGTGCGCTCCAGCATGGGCTACACCGGCTGTCGCAACATGGACGAGATGCGCAGCAAGCCGGGCTTCGTGCGCATCACCGGTGCGGGCATGCGTGAAAGTCACGTGCACGATGTGGCAATCACCAAGGAAGCGCCCAATTACCGCACGGACTGACTGTACTCAGGAAGGCCGCCCAGCGGCCTTCCTGCTATCCGGATGGAGAGAAGGAAGGAATGCAAGCCAGCCAGCCTGATATTCATGCCCAGCGCATCCTGATCCTGGATTTCGGTTCGCAGTGGACGCAACTGATTGCGCGCCGAGTGCGCGAAATCGGCGTGTTCTGCGAAATCCATACCCCCGACATCAGCGAGCCGACCCTGCGCGCGCTTGCGCCGCGCGGCGTGATCCTGTCCGGCGGCCCGGAATCCGTAGTCGGCGAAGCCACACCCAAGACGCCGCGTGCGGTGTTCGAACTCGGCGTGCCGGTGCTCGGTATCTGCTACGGCATGCAGGACATGGCCGCGCAGCTCGGTGGCCGCGTGGAATCCGGCTCGCACCGCGAATTCGGCATCGAACGCATGAGCGTGAGCGCGGCCTCGAAACTGCTGGACGGCATCCAGGACGCGACCGGCACCGATGGCAGACCGGAACTGGAAGTGATGATGAATCACGGCGATTCGGTCACGCAGTTGCCGCCGGGCTTCGTGCGCACCGGCGCTTCGCGTGAGGCTTCGTGTGCCGCCATCAGCGACGATACACGCCGGTTCTATGGCGTGCAGTTCCATCCGGAAGTGACGCAGACGCCGCAGGGGGGGCGCATCCTGTCGCGTTTCGTGCTGGAGCTGTGCGGTTGCGAGCCGCTGTGGAATTCCGCGCGCATCATTGAGGATGCGCTGCACGGCGTGCGCGAGAAAGTCGGCCATGGCAGGGTGCTCCTGGGACTGTCCGGCGGCGTGGATTCCTCGGTGGTGGCGGCGCTCCTGCACCGCGCCATCGGCGAGCAACTGACCTGCGTGTTCGTGGACACCGGCCTGCTGCGCCTGCATGAAGGCGATCAGGTCATGGAGACCTTCGCGCGCAACATGGGCGTGAAAGTGATCCGGGTGGATGCCGAGACGCGGTTCCTGGCCGCACTCAAGGGCATCAGCGATCCCGAGCAGAAACGCAAGACGATCGGAAAACTGTTTATCGAGGTGTTCGAGGAAGAAGCTGCAAAAATCACCGACGTGACGTGGCTGGCGCAGGGCACCATCTATCCGGACGTGATCGAATCCGCCGCCGCCAGCGGCAAGGCACACGTCATCAAATCGCACCACAATGTCGGCGGTCTGCCGGCACACATGCGGCTCAAGCTGCTGGAGCCGTTGCGCGAGCTGTTCAAGGACGAAGTTCGCAGGATCGGCATCGAGCTGGGCTTGCCGCACGACATGATCTACCGGCATCCGTTTCCCGGCCCCGGCCTCGGTGTACGGATTCTGGGTGAGGTGAAAAAGGAATACGCGGACCTGCTGCGCCAGGCCGATGCGATCTACATGGAAGCGCTGCGCGGGGCGGAGCTGTATGACAAGGTGAGCCAGGCCTTTGCGGTGTTCCTGCCGGTGCGTTCGGTGGGCGTCATGGGCGACGGGCGCCGTTACGATTACGTGGTGGCCTTGCGCGCGGTGGAGACCGTGGATTTCATGTCGGCACGCTGGGCGCGGTTGCCCTACGATTTCCTAGAGCAGGTGTCACGTCGCATCATCAATGAAGTGCAGGGCATTTCACGCGTTGTGTATGACGTGACGGGGAAACCGCCCGGCACGATTGAATGGGAATGATTGTGAGTGTGTCTTTTCCGGATTTCGTCGGAAAATCCGCAGATCACAATGGTACGCTTGAAATGGGTGATGGCCGGTCGTGAATCAGGACGATGAGGCATTCATGCAGGAAGCCCTGACGCTGGCGCGTCAGGCGGAAGCGGCGGATGAGGTACCGGTCGGCGCGGTGCTGGTCAGGGATGGTGCAATCATCGGACGTGGCTGGAATCATCCGATCGCGGCGCAGGACCCGACGGCCCATGCCGAGATCGTGGCGCTGCGCGAAGCGGCACGCGCGCTCGGCAATTACCGGCTCACCGATAGCACCTTGTACGTGACACTGGAGCCCTGTGCCATGTGC
>DASSRV010000012.1:0-6730 GCA_035701605.1 Gammaproteobacteria bacterium | reverse complement strand
CTATGGTAGCGATGCCGGACGCGTCTCTCAAGCGTCGGCAGCGGCGCTTGCAGCACGCCACAAACCGGGTAGACTGCTGTCACGCATCTCCACGCCACTCAGGATCGTCCGCTGCGAACCCGAACCAGACAGTTGTTGGTGGTGTCCGCGCTCGGTGAAGACCGGCCCGGTATCCTGCACGATTTCGCACGCGCGGTACGCGACTGCGGCTGCAACGTGGCGGAAAGCCGCATGACCGTGCTGGGCGGCGAATTCGCCATGCTGCTGCTGGTTTCCGGCAACTGGAACAACATCACCAAGCTGGAAGGCTCCCTGCCGAAGCTCGAACAACGCCTGTCGCTGACCATCTCCGCACGCCGCACCGCCGAGCGCGAGCCGCGTCACAACCTCCTGCCCTACGCCGTGGATGCGGTATGCCTCGATCAGCCGGGCATCGTGTTCAATCTGGCGGATTTCTTCGCGGCACGCAAAATCGGCATCGCCGATCTCTCCACCCGCGCCTACCCCGCCGTGCACACCGGCGCGCCCATGTTCGCGGTACAGATGGCGGTAAACATCCCGGCCGATCTGCACATCGGCGCACTGCGCGAGGAGTTCCTGGATTTCTGCGAGGAACTGAACCTGGACGCCATCATGGAGCCGATCAAGACATGAGCCAGCCCGTCATCGGAAAAAAGGCCCCGGATTTCGAATTGCCCGCCAGCAACGGGCAGCCCTTCAGGCTGTCGAAACTCAAGGGCACCCATGTGGTGCTGTACTTCTATCCCAAGGACAGCACGCCGGGTTGCACGCTCGAAGGCCAGGATTTCAGGGACAACCACCAGAAATTCACCCGTCGCAACACGCGTATATTCGGCATCTCGCGCGACAGCCTGAAATCGCACGAGAATTTCCGTACCAGACAGAAGTTCCCCTTTCTCCTGCTTTCCGATGCCGAGGAAACCGCCTGCAAACTCTACGACGTCATCAGGATGAAGAACATGTACGGCCGCAAAGTGCGCGGCATCGAACGCAGCACGTTCCTGGTGGATGCCGGCGGCAAACTGGTGAAGGAATGGCGCAAGGTCTCGGTCAAGGGGCATGTTGACGAAGTGCTGGATGCCGTCAAGACACTCGTGAAGTAAACCGTCATCCTTCGGGGAAAACCGTCAGTGAGCCAGAACAAAGCGCACCGCCGTCTGTATGTGCTGGACACCAATGTCCTGATGCACGACCCGACTTCGATTTTCCGCTTCGACGAGCACGACATCTTCCTGCCCATGGTAGTGCTGGAAGAGCTCGATGCCGGAAAAAAGGGCATGTCGGAAGCCGCGCGCAACGTGCGGCAGGTAAGCCGCTTCCTGGACGAGATGATGCACGGCGTCAGCAAGCGCGAGATTGATGCCGGCCTGGTGATCGCCGGACCACGCCGGGGAAACGGCAGGCAGACGCCTTCCGGACGCGTGTTCTTCCAGACCGAGGCCCTGCCCTCCACCCTGCCGGAACTGCTGCCGGGCAACAAGCCGGACAACGATATCCTCGCCGCCACGCTCGCATTACAGGACAAATATGCGGACGTGCGCGTCGCACTGGTGTCGAAAGACATCAATCTGCGCATCAAGGCCGCGGTACTCGGTATCCACGCCGAGGATTATTCCAGCGACAAGGCCCTGGATGACCTCGATTTGCTGTTCACCGGGGTCGCGGAACTGCCGGCAAATTTCTGGGAATGCCACGGCAAGAACATGGAATCCTGGCAGCGGGACGGGCGCACCTATTACCGATTACAGGGCCCCAAGGTCAAGGAATGGTTCCCGAACCAGTTCCTGTTCAGCGAATCCGACAACCTCGAAGCCATGGTGCGCAACATTGACGAACACGGTGCGCTGCTGGAAGTCATGCGGGATTATCGCGGCATCCGGCATACCGTGTGGGGCATCAATGCCCGCAACCGGGAGCAGAACTTCGCGCTCAACATGCTGCTCGATCCGGAAACGGATTTCATCACCCTGCTGGGTGCGGCCGGTACCGGCAAGACCCTGCTGGCGCTCGCCGCCGGTCTCGCGCAGACCCTGGAACACAACCGCTACCGCGAAATCATCATGACCCGCGTCACGGTGCCGCTGGGCGAGGACATCGGCTTCCTGCCCGGCACCGAAGAGGAAAAGATGACGCCCTGGATGGGCGCACTCATGGACAATCTCGAAGTGTTGACCCGGACCGGCGAAGGCGGTGAATGGGGACGCGCCGCCACCAACGATCTGTTGCGAAGCCGCATCAAGATCCGCTCCATGAACTTCATGCGCGGCCGTACTTTCCTGAACCGATACATCATCGTGGACGAGGCCCAGAATCTCACGCCCAAGCAGCTCAAGGCGCTCATCACGCGTGCGGGTCCCGGCACCAAGGTGATCTGTATCGGCAACGTCTCGCAGATTGACACGCCTTACCTGACCGAAACCACCTCGGGCCTGACCTACGTGGTGGACCGTTTCAAGCAGTGGCCGCACTCCGGCCACATCACCCTGCTGCGCGGCGAGCGTTCGCGACTGGCGGATTTCGCCTCGGATGCGCTCTAAGCGCGCACACCTATGCGGGAAACAGGGGGATACTGACAACGCCGCCCGCCTGTGATTAAATCAGGGTAACCGGTCAGTCGTTCAAACCCGAGGATTCCAGTCATGAAGAGCAGACATCTGGCCCAGTTGAGCTTTCCCCTGCTGGCCGCCGCCATTGCGACGGCGCTGCCCCTGGCCGCTTCGGCGTCGAATTTCCAGCTCAGCGAGCAAAGCGTCACCAGCCTCGGGCGTGCACACGCGGGCGGAGCGGCCGCGGCCGAGGATGCCTCGTCCATCTGGTACAACCCCGCGGGGCTGACCCGTCTTGATGATTCGGAATTTCTGACCGGTGCCAGCCTGATCCGCCTGGGCGCCGATTTCACCAAGACCAGCGCCACCGACGCCTCCGGCCAGGCGCTTTCCGGCGGCGAAGGCGGGAACGTCGGCAAACTGGGCGCCGTTCCCTTCATCTATTACTCGACACCGATCAACGACAAGCTCGATTTCGGCATTGGCCTGGGCGTGCCATTCGGGCTTGCCACCAGTTACGACGCCGATTCCATCTTCCGTTACCAGGCAATTTACACGTCCGTGACGATACTGAATCTGGATCCGACGCTGGCCTACAGGTTCACGGACCATTTCTCCGGTGGTTTCGGCCTCGATATCCAGCGTATGAGCGTGAAATTGACCAATGACGTGGACTATGGCGCGGTGTGTTTCGGCAAGGTGAACCCGAGCACCTGCACCGCCATGAACCTGACCCCACAGGGTCACGACGGCTTCTTCCAGGGTGAAGCAAAAGACAGTTCTGCCTTCGGTTTCAATCTTGGCCTGTTGTGGGATTACGATACTTACCGCATCGGTTTCTCGTACCGCTCCAAGATCAAGCATTCGCTGGACGGCAGCGCCACGTTCACCAACGTGCCCTCCCTGTTCTGGAATCAGGGTCTGTTCCACAACCAGAGCATTTCAGCGGATTTCACCACGCCGCAGATGGCTTCGCTCAGCGGCATGTACAAACTGAACGATCAGTGGTCTCTGTATGCCGACTGGAGCTACACCGGCTGGAGCAGTTTTGACCGGCTCACCATCAATTTCGCCAACAGCGCCCAACCGCCGTCCACCGTGGACGAGGGGCTCTCGAACGTGAACCGTCTGAGCTTCGGCACCGATTACCGCTACAGCGACAGTTGGACGTTCCGTGCCGGCGTGGCCTGGGACAAGTCGCCGGTCCCGGACCCCACCAGCGCTTCCAATACCACCGCCAACGATACCAATGCCAGCCGCGGCGCGCGCTTGCCGGACGCGGATCGCAAGTGGCTGGCCTTCGGCGCCACCTGGCGGGTCTCCGAGCACAGTCAGTGGGATATCGGTTATTCGCACCTGTTCCTGAACGGCCACATCCCCTTCAACCAGCTCAACGCCGGCGGGGGCGACCACGTGGTCGGCCAGTTCGACGCCGATGCGGACATTCTGGGCGTGTCCTATCGGTACCGCTTCTAAGGCCCCAGGATTGCAACCAGGCCTCCGGTGCACCCGCGCCGGAGGCTTTTTTATATCCGGTTGCCGCAATTCTTGCTGCCGGGTGGTCAAACCCCGTGGCGGCGGGGACACAACCCCTCATGTCATAATGTCAGACAGCTTTTGACAGGTGCTCCGTTGTTGCAGATTCGCTTCCGCCATTCACTCCAGCTTCTTCTCTCCGTGCTGCTGACCGTAGCCGCGCTTCTGAGCCCTCCTCCCGCGCGCGGTGCCGGCACCGACGACTTCAACCTGCCGCAGATCGGCAAGGCGGGTGCCGACACCGTTACCCCGGCGCAGGAATACCAGATCGGCGTACAGGTCATGGATCAGTTGCAGCATGCCGGCGTCATCCTCGATGATCCGCTGATCCACGAATACCTTGACAGTCTTGGGCACCAACTGTCCTCGCACAGCGACGACCCGGAATTGCATTTTGAGTATTTCGTGCTCAACGATCCTGAAATCAATGCTGTCACCCTGCCCGGCGGTTTTATCGGGGTGAACAGCGGCATGATCCTGGCCAGTGACAATGAGGATCAACTGGCGGGCGTCATGGCACACGAAACCGCACACGTCACCCAGCGCCACCTCGCGCGCAGTGCAGAGAATCAGAGCGACAACAGCCTGGTGAACCTGGCCACCATCCTCGGCGCGATCCTGGTCGCCGCACGCACCAGCGACCCGGACGTCGCCATGGGCGCGCTCGCAACCGCACAGGGTTCGATTATCCAGCGCCAGATCAACTTCACACGTTCCCAGGAAGAGGAAGCCGATCGTGTCGGCATCCAGATCCTGGCCCGTGCCGGATTCCCGCCTGCCGGCATGATTGATTTCTTCGAAAAGATGCAGCGAAACTCGGCGCTGAATGGCTATGATCGGATACCTGAATTCCTGATGACACACCCCCTGGATCTGACCCGCATGGCCTATCTCAAGGAGCGCGCCGAAAACCTGCACGTGCCGCCCAAGGCAGACAGCCGGAGTTATGCGCTCATGCGGGCGCGCTTGCGCGTACTCGAATCCGGCAATCCGGACGGCGTGCGCAAGTTCTTTCTGGCGGGCACAGACTCGGCACAGGGCTGGGACCGGGAAGCCATGCGCTACGGGCTGGCGCTGGCGGACAGTCGCCTGAATCGCAATACGGAAGCCATTGATCTGATGCGGCGACTGGAATCCGAATATCAGGACGTCATCGCGTTTCGTATCGGACTGGCGCAGGCACAGATGGCCGCAGGACAGACCAATGCGGCACTCGCCGTGTATGCGGACGCCATGCAACTGTTTCCCGGCAACCTGCCGCTGAGTCTGAGCTATGCCGAAGACCTGGTTACGGCCGGACAACCCGAACGGGCCATCTCCGTACTGCTGGCATTGCCGGTATCCGACAATGGCGGTGACGCGGATGTCCTGCGGCTGCTCGCCAAGGCCTACAACAAGACGGGAAACACGGCGGATTCGCACTTTTACATGTCCCGCTATTACAGCAGGACGGGGCTCACCGATGAGGCGCTCGAACAGATGCGCATTGCGCTCGCCACACCGGATATCAGCGACTTCCAGCGTCAACGCTATCAGGCAAGACTGGACAGGCTCAAGACCGAGCTGCTGGAAGAACACAAGAATAATCCACACCGGAATCAGCCGTGATCAGACTCTCCCACTCCAGGCACGGACCAGACATGATACTCAGACACAGCGCCGCCATGCTGCTGCTTGCAGTACTTGGCCTGTTGGCGGGGTGTGCCAGCGCGCCACCCGAATACACGACCCAGACCCGGGATCCGTGGGAGAAATTCAACCGTGCGACCTATGCGTTCAACGACCGGTTCGACAAAGCCATTGCACGTCCGGTTGCGCGCACCTATGTCCGTGCGGTACCGAAGCACGCGCGAAGCGGTATCCACAATTTCATCGAGAACCTTGGCGAACCGGTCAACGTCTTCAACGACGTATTGCAGGCCAGGGGTGCACAGGCACTGCGCGACACCGGGCGCTTTCTCATCAACAGCACCTTCGGCCTGCTGGGCTTTTTCGACGTGGCGGCGCATGTCGGCCTGCCGGAGCATGACGAGGATTTCGGCCAGACCCTGGCACGCTGGGGCGTGCCCTCCGGTCCGTATCTGGTGCTGCCGATCCTGGGACCCAGCACCCTGCGCGATGCCGGCGGGCGTTACACCGACACCTGGTTGAATCCGGTGTGGGACAATTTGCAGGTACGCTATCGGAATGGCGCTTATGTCGTGGAGGGCGTGGACACGCGCGCCGGGTTGATGGATCTGAATGCCACGCTCGACAGCGCCTATGATCCCTACAGTTTCATGCGCGACGCCTGGATTCAGCATCGCCGCTTCGATATTTACGACGGCAATCCGCCGGTCCAGTACCCGGATTATCCCGATTTGCCGGAAGATGACGACCCGGATGCCTTGCCTGCGCCCGCTGCTTCCAGTTCAAGCCCGCCACGTGCGGCGATACTCCCGGTATCCGCCCAAAACAACCGCGGCGGGTAGAAACCCGCCGCGGTTTGCCGTTTTCCACCGCTCGTTCACGCAATCGGCAGCAGCTTTTCCACGTCACTGATGCGCGCCAGCGCAAGCAATTGTTCGGGCAGTTGCTCGAATCGCAGCGTCCGGCCTTCGCGCCGTGCCCAGCCCGCCCATTCCACC
>DASSRV010000011.1:0-5442 GCA_035701605.1 Gammaproteobacteria bacterium | reverse complement strand
ATGAGCGGCGCAAGAATCACCAGGGGCAGACCGGTAACCAGCCAATGCGTCAGAACGCGCACCAGTGCCACAAGTTCCAGCGGCACCGGACTCAGCACCATCTGCTCGAGCGCGCCGTCTTCATGGTCGCTCTTGAACAGGCTTTCCAGCCCCACGAGACCGGCCAACAATGCCGCCACCCAGATCACACCGGGCGCGAGCGTGCGCAACAGCGCCGGCTCCGGATTCAGGCCCAGCGGAAACAACGCCGTGACCATCACGAAAAACATCAGCGGCGTCAGCATTTCGCCGCGCCGGCGATACGCCAGCCGGAGATCGCGCCGGATCAAGGCAATCAGTGCGCTGCCGGTCATGCCGCCGCACCCAGCATGATTTCACGCACCCGCGGCGTGCCGGTTTCAAGCGACTGGTGCGTGGCAAACACCACCAGACCGCCGTGTGTCAGGTGTTCGTGCAACAAGCTCGTGAGCACGGCGGCACCCGCCGCATCCAGCGCGGTGAGCGGCTCATCCAGGAGCCACAAGGCCGCGTCCGCGAGCAAGAGCCGCGCCAGTGCCGTGCGGCGCTGTTGGCCCATGGACAGACTGCCGCAAGGCTGGTGCATGCAGGCTTCGAGGCCGAGCCGGCCCAGCGCGGCGTGAATTGCCGGCGGACTCGCGGGCTGCGACATCGCGGTCTGGGCCGCGAGGTTCTCGCTCGGACTCAGATTGGATTTGAGGCCATTGGCATGACCGAGGTAAGCCAGTGCCCGGCGGAACTCGGTGGAATCGGCGAGCTGTCGGCCGTTCCAGCGGACCTGTCCGGTTTCCGGGCTGGCCAGTCCGGCCAGCACCCGCATCAGGCTGGTTTTGCCGGCACCGTTTGCGCCGGCAAGCCGCAAGGCTTCGCCCTCACCGAGTTCGAACGAGAGGTTACGGCAAAGCTGCCGTTCGCCACGCCAGATCTCGAGCGCCTCGACGGACAGGGTATTCATGCCGGAAAAGGCTGGTGCCCGGGGCCGGACTCGAACCGGCACGGCCGTTGCCGGCCAACGGATTTTAAGTCCGTTGCGTCTACCAGTTTCGCCACCCGGGCCTGCGTGCAGTGTCCATTATGGAGGCTAGGGTCGGAATCGAACCGGCGTACACGGCTTTGCAGGCCGCTGCATGACCACTCTGCCACCTAGCCTCACCCAGAACATTGAAAAGACTGCGAAATTTACCACATCGTGGCGGCGAATTTCCGTTTCCGCCGCCGCTCGCGCAGCGTGGAAACAAAAAACCCCGGTTGGCACCGAGGTTTTGTGTCTGGAGCGGGAAACGAGGCTCGAACTCGCGACCTCAACCTTGGCAAGGTTGCGCTCTACCAACTGAGCTATTCCCGCCTCGAAGGGGCAGTATTGTAGAGACGGACGGTTTTCTGTCAAGGCGCCGGCGGGTTTTCAGCGCTCCCGTGCCAGTTCCGGCCAGGCCGCGGCCAGGTACAGGATCATGCTCCACAGCGTCAGGATCGCGGCCGCGTACAACAGCCACAGACCGATGTCGTAGATCGGCAGGCCATAGGCATCGTAGCGGTACAGCATCAGTCCCGCCGCCAGCATCTGCGCCGCGGTCTTGACCTTTCCCAGCCACGACACCGCCACGTGCTGGCGTACGCCCAGCGTGGACATCCATTCGCGCAGCGCCGAAATGGTGATTTCGCGCCCGATGATGACGATCACCGCCACCGCCAGCAGCCAGTTGTGATCGCCCCACACCAGCAGCACCAGCGCGGTGCTGACCATGACCTTGTCCGCCACCGGATCGAGAAACGCGCCGAACGCGGAGGTTTCGCCCAGCTTGCGTGCGTAATAGCCGTCCAGCCAGTCGGTGACGCCGGCCAGCGCATACACCCCGGCCGACAAGGGATAGGCCCAGCTCAGCGGCAGGAAAAACACCACCACCAGCACCGGAATCAACACGATGCGGAACAGCGTCAGGACATTCGGCAGGTTGAATTTCATTTTCCGGTATCCGGACAGTTTCAATGAAACATGGCGTAGATGCGTTCGGCCAGCGCCTGATTGATACCGCGCACCTGCATCAGGTCCTCGACTCCGGCCCGCTCGACCCCCTGCAAACCACCGAACTGTTTCAGCAGTTGCTGGCGACGCTTCGGTCCCAAACCGGCGATCTCTTCCAGCGGTGAGGTCTTGCGTGCACGGGCGCGGCGCTGCCGGTGGCCGGTGATCGCAAAACGGTGCGCCTCGTCGCGGATCTGCTGGATCAGGTGCAGGGCCGGCGAGTCGGGCGGAAGTATAAGTGGCGTGTCGCGGCCGGACAAGAAAAGCTGTTCCAGCCCCGACCGTCGCGTCGGACCCTTCGCGACGCCGACCAGCAGCACGCCTTCCACCTGCAATTCCTCCATGACCTCCTCGGCCATGTGCAACTGGCCCTTGCCGCCGTCTATGAACAGCACGTCGGGTATCGCGCCCTCGCCGCGTTTGAGCCGGGTGTAGCGGCGCAGCAGCGCTTCACGCATGGCACCGTAGTCGTCGCCCGGCTTGATGTCGTCAATGTTGAAGCGACGATAGTCGCCCTTGCGCGGGCCTTCCTGATCGAACACCACGCAGGAAGCCACCGTGCCCTCGCCCATGGTGTGGCTGATGTCGAAACATTCCAGCCGCGCGGGCAACTGCTCCAGTTCCAGTACGTCCTGCAGGGCCTCGAAACGCTGGCGGATGCCGGCATCTAGCGCCAGCCGCAGGGTCAGGGCCTGTTGCGCGGCAAGCCGTGTCTGCGCCACCAGCTTGCGGCGCTCGCCGCGCAGGGGGTGCATAATCTCCACTTGGCGGCCGGCCTGACGGCTCAGGGTTTCCTGCAACAGCGCTTCGTCTTCGATCTTCTCGCGCAGCAGGATCTGCTTCGGCACTTCACGTTCCAGATAGTATTGCGGGATGAACGCGGACAGCACCTCCTGTTCTTCCGTGCCGGCGCTGACGCGTGGGAAATACTGCTTGCTGCCGAGGTTGCGGCCGGCGCGCACGAACGTGACCGCAACGCAGGCAAGGCCCGCACGCAGGCTCACCGCGAGCGCGTCGTGGTCGCCGCTGGCGGCGCTGATGTGCTGGTGCGTGACGGTCTTCCTGAGACTGGCGATCTGGTCCCGGTAGCGCGCCGCCAGCTCGAAATCCTGTTGCGCGGCCGCGCTTTCCATGCGCGTGACCATCGAATCAATCACTTCCCGATTGCGTCCCTCCAGGAACAGTACGGCATTGGCGACATCGCGTGCGTAATCGTCCTCATTGAGGAAACCGACGCAGGGCGCCGAGCAGCGTTTGATCTGGTATTGCAGGCAGGGCCGGCTGCGGTTGCGGAAGAAACTGTCGTTGCATTGCCTGAGCAGGAACAGCTTCTGCAACAGGTTCACGGTTTCGCGTGCGGAATAGGCGCTCGGGTAGGGGCCGAAATAGCGGCCTGCTTCACGGCGCCGGCCGCGATACAGCATCAGACGCGGAAACGGATGCCCTTCCACCAGGCGGATGTAGGGATAGCTCTTGTCGTCGCGCAGCACCACGTTGTAGCGCGGACGATGCTGCTTGATGAGGTTGTTCTCCAGCAGCAGCGCTTCCACTTCGGTGTGCGTGCCGGTGACCTCGATGGATACCATCTGCGTCAGCATGGCGCGGGTCTTGGGCGGCACGCCGCTGCTGCGGAAGTAGCTGGCCAGGCGCTGTTTGAGATTGCGCGCCTTGCCCACGTACAGGATCTCGCCGCGCGCGCCGAGCATGGTGTAAACCCCGGGTGTCCCGGCGACATTGGCGAGGAAACGCGCGCTGTCGAATGCCGGCGCGGCATCCCGTCCGTTCTCAGCCATCGCGCACCCTTTGCTGGGCCTTTTCCACCACACTGACGAACATGGCCTCGGTCAGGCGGCGGGTCTGGGTGTTGTAACGGCTGCAATGGTAGGAGTCGAGCAACAGCCGGCCATCCGGCAGCCCGTGTTCGGCAGCGTGGCCGAAGGTGAACTCGCGCAGTTTCAGATCGCAGGCACGCAACACGGCTTCGTGCGCAATGCGTCCGAGCGCGAGGATCACGGCCCGATCCGGCAATGCCGCGAGTTCGGCCTTGAGGAAACGGTTGCAGTTGGCGATCTCGGCACCGACCGGCTTGTTGGCGGGCGGCAGGCACTTCACGGCATTGGTGATGCGGCAGTTCACGAGCTTCAGACCGTCCCGCGCGGACACCGATTCCGGTGCGCTGGCAAAACCGAAACGATGCAGGGTCCGGTACAGGAGGATGCCGGCGTAATCGCCGGTGAACGGCCGGCCCGTGGCATTGGCGCCGTGCATGCCGGGCGCCAGACCGACAATCAGCAGTCGTGCATCCGGATCGCCGAACGGCGGCACCGGGCGGGCGTGGTATTCCGGGTAGTCTCGGCGCACGCCGGCCAGAAAACCGGCCAGTCGCGGACAGCGTGTGCAATCGGGATCAAAACCGGTGTCGCTCATGCGGCGAGTGTACCGGGCCGCGTGGCCGCACACGAGGGGTGCGGTTCAGCCCGTCGTCAGCGGCGTTTCTTCCAGCACGCCGTAGCGCAGTGCCAGACGCGTCAGTTCCACGTCGTTGCTGACTTCGAGCTTCTC
The DNA here is from genome assembly GCA_035701605.1 of Gammaproteobacteria bacterium. GTDB lineage: Bacteria > Pseudomonadota > Gammaproteobacteria > Natronospirales > REEB76 > DASSKW01. The sequence goes on along the minus strand of DASSRV010000011.1, from coordinate 839 downwards.
GAACAAGCGTGCCCGGTACGTGCTCACGGTCTTGGGGCTCAGGTGCAGGGAATCGGAGATGGCTTGCAGCGTCTGCCCGGTAACGGCCATGAGCATGACCTGCATTTCGCGCTGCGAGAGTGCGTCGAACGGCGAATGCTTGCTGCCGTCCAGCTTGGCAAGCGCGAGCTGTTGCGCGATCGAGGCAGTCAGGTAGCGTTCGCCCGCATGCACGCGGCGCACCGCGCTGACCACTTCCTCTGCGGCACAATCCTTGGTGAGATAGCCCTGCGCACCGGCTTCCAGCAACCGCAGCGGGAACGGCTCGCTGGCGTGGACCGAGACCGCGATGACCTTGAGTCCGGGATCGCGCTGATGCAGTTTGCGGGTGGCTTCCAGCCCGCCGATGCCCGGCATGTTGACGTCCATGAGCACGACGTCGGGTTTGAGTTCGCGCGCCAGGTTCAGTGCTTCTTCACCGGTCGTGGCCTCGGCCACGACCTGCATGTCCGGCACGTCATCCAGAATCAGACGAATCCCTGTCCGCACGAGCTTGTGGTCGTCCACCAGCAGGACACGGATCATTTCAGCCCCCATGCCGGTCTGGCAGACCGGCCAGCCGCAAGGGTACGTCATCCCGCGGGATTTGCCCAGTACCGCAATCGCCTCAGTCCATGTGTCCGATGACGGCATCGCCGAAACCCGAGCAACCCACCAGGGTCGCGCCCGGAATCAGGCTCTGCATCTTGTCTTCCACGTTGCGACGGCCGGCGATGTCGCGCTTGGAGACGCGGATCGCCTGGCGCAGCCGCGCCAGATCGTAGGTCATGATCTTGGCTGCAATGGTGCTCGCCACGCCG
>DASSRV010000010.1:0-4299 GCA_035701605.1 Gammaproteobacteria bacterium | reverse complement strand
CACGCGCCGCACGGTGGCCACGGAGCATTCGCCCAGTGTCTCACACAAACGTTTCGTGGAAACCGGCCGATGTGTCTGCCGGAGCAGTCGGTGGGTACGATAGATTTGTTCGAACCGGTCCATGGCCCCTTGTGAATTCAGTCAGGGTTATGTTCTGAAGCATAGCTGACCGGGCCGGATTTTCCATATTTTGAGCCCGACTGCCGAAGCAGCCTCTGTGGCAGTCAGCTTAATGGCCCCTGCTGATTGGATTGGGTCCCCGCTTCCGTGGGAACGACGCATGATGAACGGCTCAGGGCATCCTCAGCGGCCGCGCTTGGCCGCGGCGCGCGGCGGGATGTGGGCGAGGCGATCCAGTTCCTTGTGGATGTGAGCGACGCGCTCGACCTGGCCTTTGGCGGGGAAGCGTTCGTAGAAGCCTTCGCTACGGAATTCGCGCACCGCGTCGTGCCAGGGCGTGAGCTGCTTGCCCCAGGCGGCAAGCCGGTCGTCGTCGCTCTGCGGGCTGTAAGTGGCAAGGTCCGCGCACACGCGCAGCATGGCCTTGAGCGTGACCGGCTTGGTGATCATGTAGCGCGGGTGGCCCCAGGCATCGCCCCACACGTTCTTGGCGGTCTTGAGAAAGTCGCGCACCACGCGGTAATAGCGCTCGACTTCGCGGCTGACGTTGCTGCTCTTGGAAATCTTTTTCCAGTCGCCCTGCACCCATTTGTACAGCTCGTTGAACAGTTCGGCCTGCAGGATCCATTTTTCCTGCTGGCTGCGCCCGCCGAGACGATTGATGCGGTAACGCAGGGGGCTGTCGCCCTCGCGGTACAGCATGTCCACCAGACGCGCGGCGAATTTGCGGTCCGGTTCGGCCCAGGACACGCGCTCGTACAGGTCCACGAGGTGGCTCTTGTTGATGCGCGTGGGCGTGGAATTGATGATGACGAACATTTCGGTGGCGAAATCCTCGCTCTTGCCGTCGAAGATGATGCACGGCACATGGATGCCGGCGGCTTCCTCGGGCTTGTCCTTGAGCAGGAAATGCAACGCGGCGAGCCGGTGCTGGCCGTCAATGATGAGGTATTTTTCGCGCGGCTCGGTCAGGTTGCCGGCGTTCTGCATCGAGCCCATGGCCTTGAAACCGAGACGCTCGCTGGTGAACAGGAGCACGGTGCCGGGAATCGGCGGCTGCGCCACCGCGGTTTCGTAGAAATTGCGCAGCGCCTTGACCTTGGCGCGCGACAACTGGCGCTGGAACGCCTTGTCGGTGCGTTCGATGCGGCTGATGAATTGCGCTACGTCGTCGTTGGCGCCGGCCTCGCTGGGCGCGATCTGATCGCCCTCGCCATAGAAACGGCTGATGAAACGCACCTTGCGCAGCAGATCCTCGGCGGGGTAGCTGACGAAATAGAACAGGCCGTCTTTTTGTCGAATCTGGGTTGCCAACACGGGTTTATCCTCACTCCGGTTCTTTTCTGACCGCTGGTCACTTGACCTCGTGGCCCGACGCCAAGCCTTGTATTAAGCCACAATCACTGCCACTGCTCCACCGCCTGGGCCGCCGCCACGTTGATCGGCCGTGCCATGAGCCCGGTGCGGCTCAGGCTGACCTGGTAGCGGGCGCCGTCGGCCATGGGCAGGAACACCCCACTGCCGTAGCTCGCGTCCATCCACGGCAGCCAGCCGGGGTGGCGATGCAGCAGCGACCAGGCGTCCAGCCCGGCAGAAGCATTGAGCGCCACGGCGCTGTGCGGGTCGTGCTGCTCCTGGCCGATGTTGGCATAACGACCGCTCAGGCGGTCCAGGCGATACAGGGTCGGCAGGCCGAGCACGGTGGCATAGCCCTTCCAGACGATGACGCGCGCATCCAGCTCCCACTGGTCGCCGTGCAGGTCGGTCTCGGTGGTCTGCCCCCCGGCATCGGTGAGCCGGGCGGTGAAATGCTGCGGCCCGAGCTTGCTGAAAGCCAGCGTGGCGACCGGGCGCTCGGCGGTGAGCGCGAGGTAGGTACGCAGATCCAGCAGCAGGGCTGCCAGGAAGGCGGCGGCCAGGACCAGTACCAGGCCGACCAGCACACGCCCGCTGCCGCTGACCAGCCGCAGCTTGACCAGGCGTTTGAAGCCGACCAGCAACAGCCCCAGCCCGACGAGGCCGAGCACGATGAACACCGCGCACACGATCCAGGCGGCCAGTTCGAGATGGCTCATGCGGCACTCCAAAATGCTATCAATCAAATGTAGCACCTTTATACTGGCGCGATGAAAGCCGTTGCCGCTTCTGCTGTTGCCCTGCTGTGCCTGATGGCGCTGGCCGGTTGCGGTCAGATGGGGCCGTTGTACCTGCCGGCCGGGGCGTCGCCACCGGCGGATGTGCATGTCGCCCCCGCGCCGGCCACCACTCACGCCCCGGCCGCGGCCAGCGTCGCACCGCCTGCTGTCTCCCAGCCGCCCGTCAAACCCTGAAATGGCCGCGGTGGACGGTGTCTTCCAGTACCGTGAAGGCCGGCTCTGCGCCGAAGCCTGCGCACTCGACGCGCTGGCTGCGCAGTTCGGCACGCCGCTGTACGTGTATTCGCAGCGCGCGATCACCGATGCCCATGCCGCCTTCACTGATGGGCTCGCCGGCACGTCGCACCGCATCTGCTATGCGGTGAAAGCCAATGCCAACCTCGCGCTGCTGCGACTCCTGGCCGGACTCGGCGCCGGTTTCGACATCGTGTCGGTGGGCGAACTGGAGCGCGTGCTGCGTGCGGGCGGCGACGCGCGACGCGTGGTGTTCTCCAGCGTGGGCAAGCGCGAGGACGAACTGCAACGCGCGCTCGCCGCCGGTATCCATTGCTTCAATGTCGAATCCGAAGCGGAGCTGTTGCGCCTGAATGCGGTGTCACTCGAGATGCAGCGCCGGGCGCCGGTGGCACTGCGCATCAATCCGCGGCTTGAAACCAACACGCATCCCTACATCAGCACCGGGCACGCGCGTGCGAAATTCGGCATTGAGGCGGCCACCGCAGAGGCGCTGGTACAGCGCGCCCTTGCATTGCCCGGCGTGCGCCTGATCGGGCTGGCCTGTCACGTCGGCTCACAGCTCACCGATACCGACGCCTATGCCGAGGCCGCGCGCGCACTCGTCGCACTCGCGGACCGCGTAGAGGCGCAGGGCGTAGCACTCGAACATCTCGATTTCGGGGGCGGTTTCGGCATCCGTTACCGCGACGAAACCCCGCCATCACCCGCCGAATTCCTTGCCGCGGCGCGTGCGGCACTCGGTTCACGCAAGCTGACGCTGATGGTGGAACCGGGACGGGCGCTGGTGGGTGCGGCTGGCATATTGCTGACGCGCATTGAATACGTGAAGCCGACGCCGGACGTGAACTGGCTGATCTTGGACGCCGGCATGACCGAGCTGATGCGGCCGACGCTGTACAACGCCTGGCACGGCGTGCGTGAAGTAGCGCCCCGCGCCGCAGAGGAAGCCGCGGTGTACGATCTCGCCGGTGCCGTGTGCGAAAGCGCGGATGTCCTGGCACGCGACCGCCGCCTCGCGGTGCGTGCGGGGGATTTGCTTGCGATCATGGACTGCGGCGCCTACGGTGCCAGCATGGCCTTGAGCTACAACAGCCGGCCGCGCGCCGCGGAAGTGCTGGTGAACGGCGGCGAGGCGCGGCTGATCCGCCGCCGCGAAACCCTGGACGATCTTCTGGCCGCAGAAATGTCGCCGGATTAAGCCTCGCCCGGCTGTACTTGCGCCTCACGCGTGGAAGTATTACTTTACTCAGATTGGTAATACTCGGGAGCATTCATGGCCACCGCACTGACCAGCAAGGGCCAGGTCACCATCCCCAAGAAGATCCGCGACGCGCTGCAACTCGTGCCCGGCAGCCACGTGGAATTCGACGTCAATCCGGACGGTCAGGTGGTGCTGCACAAGGCAAATGCACGCCAGAGCCGCCGGCCCGACCGCTTCGAGCGGGCGCGCGGTCGTGCGGACGTCAAATGGCGCACCCATCAGCTCATGGCCCTGCTGCGGGGCGATTGATGCTGCTGGTGGACACCAACGTACTGGTGGACGTGCTGGAAGACGATCCCGAATGGGCAGACTGGTCGCTCGGCCGCCTGCGGGCGCAGTCCAAGGTGCATGATCTCGTCATCAACCCGATTATCTACGCGGAACTGTCGCTGACCTTCAGTGCCGTCGAACAACTGGATGAGACCCTGGCCGAACTTGAACTCGAACTGCTGGAACTGCCGCGTCCAGCGCTGTTCCTGGCCGGCAAGGCGTTTGCGCGTTACCGCAATGCAGGCGGGCGCAAGC
>DASSRV010000009.1:0-5639 GCA_035701605.1 Gammaproteobacteria bacterium | reverse complement strand
AAAGCCCATGATTTTTATGTGTTCCGACTTCGCCAGTCCTGAGCTTGTCGAAGGGCTCAACACGAACGGTTGGATAATTTTGAGATAAGTTTTAGAACCTATCTAAAATAAATCAAATCCCTCTCCCACCGGGAGAGGGCTGGGGTGAGGGTGCATCAAGACCCACAATGTCGAGGTTCCCGATCCCTCACCCGCCCTGCGGGCACCCTCTCCCGAAGGGAGAGGGGATTTTGAGATAGGTTCTAGTAAAAAATGCCGGCATTCGCCGGCATTCTCGTTACAGATATTGCCGCCAGTCGCGGGTTGCGTCCGCATACCCGATGAAATGCGGATTCAGCAACGATTCCTTCGCGTTGTAGGCAAGCGGTGTACCGTCGGTGCAGACCACGTGCCCGCCGGCAGCCAGCAGCACGGCGTGACCGGCGCCGGTGTCCCATTCCGAAGTGGGGCCGAGGCGCGGATACACGTCGGCGGCGCCTTCCGCCACCAGGCAGAACTTGAGCGAGCTGCCGCGCGACACGATTTCGTGCGCGCCCAGTTTCGCCAGATAGCCGTCCAGCAATTCGCCACGGTGCGAGCGGCTCGCCACCACGCGCGGCGGCGCGCTCGCCTGAGGTTGGGCCGAAATCGCCTCCGGCGCGGCGTCGGCGCGGCGACGGAACGCGCCCGCGCCCACCACGCCGTAGTAGCACAGGTCTTCGGTCGGGATGAACACCACGCCGGCCGCCGGCACGTGTTCCTGGATCAGCGCGATGTTGACGGTGAAATCGCCGTTGCGGCTGATGAATTCCTTGGTGCCGTCGAGCGGATCCACCAGCCAGTAGCTGCCCCAGCGGCGGCGCTCCGCGTAAGGCAACGCGCTGGATTCTTCCGACAGTACCGGCAGGTCCGGCGTCAGACGCTTCAGTCCCTTCACGATGATCTCGTGCGCGGCGAGGTCCGCGGCCGTGACCGGGCTGCGGTCGGCCTTCTGCTGCACGTCGAATTCGGTGCCGTAGATGTCCATGATGCGGCGACCGGCAGCGCGGGCGATGTCCAGCACCGGCTCCAGCATGCGCGAATCGTCATACCACACGGAAGACTCCGGATTGCGACAGGGCGGTATATGATACCGGCCATGTTGCAGCGCGCGGGAACTTTTTCAGCTTGGACGGCGGTGGACAGCGTGTTGCTGGACATGGACGGCACGCTGCTCGATCTGCATTTCGACAACCATTTCTGGCTGGAGCAGGTGCCGCAACGCTACGCCGAGCGCCGCGGCCTGAGTCTGACGGAGGCCAAGGCGGAATTGACGCCGCGCTTCCGCCGCGCCGAAGGCACCCTGCAATGGTATTGCCTGGATCACTGGTCGCGTGAGCTGGACATGGACATCGCGGCACTCAAGCGCGAGGTGGCACACCTGATCCGCGTGCTGCCGGACGTAGAGATTTTCCTGCAACGCGCGCGCGCGGCCGGCAAGCGCCTGGTGCTGGTGACCAATGCGCACCAGGAGGCGTTGGCCATCAAGCTCGAGCGTACCGGGCTCGCGGCGTGTTTCGATGCCATTGTGTCCTCGCACACGCTCGGACAGCCGAAGGAAAACGCTGCGTTCTGGCCGGCCCTGCACGCCATCGAACCGTTTGAACCGGCCGCCACGCTGTTCGTGGACGACAGCCTGCCGGTGCTGCGCGCCGCGCGTGACTACGGTATCGCACAGGTGGTGGCGATGCGCCAGCCGGACTCGCGGCGACCGGCACGCTACATCACCGAATTCCGGTCCATACAGACGCTTGCGGAACTCCTGACCTGAACAGCGCGTTGTCCGTCATTCCCGCGCAAGCGGGAATCCATGACCATGTTATCGCTGGGTTCCCGCTTCCGCGGGAATGACGAAGTAGAACCCATCTCAAAATTATCCACCCGTTCGTGTTGAGCCCTTCGACAAGCTCAGGGCAGGCGAAGTCGAAACACATAAAATCATTGGCTTAACCCCCTTCGACTCCGCACCTTCGGCGCTAGGCTCAGGGCGAACGGGATTTTGAGATAGGTTCTAGATAAATCAGGGGTTCTCTGGAATGTTTTTTGACTTCAACGCCGCCGGCGCGGGCGTTTCCCGCCGCGTGCCTCGCGACGACCGGGAGGCGTATGCGGATGCGCATGATAGCGCTCGCGCTTCGCGGCCGGTTGCAGGTCCGGCAGCATGTCCGGCTGGATGGCATCGCGCGGGATCCCGTGACCGATGTACTGCTCGATGTCCGGCAGGGAAAAGGAATATTCCTCGCAGGCAAAGCTGATGGCGTCGCCTTCCGCGCCGGCGCGCGCGGTGCGGCCGATGCGGTGCACGTAATCCTCTGCGTCCTGCGGCAGGTCGTAGTTGATGACGTGGCTGACATCGGGGATGTGCAGGCCGCGCGAAGCGACGTCGGTAGTCACCAGGATCGGCAGCGCGCCTTCGGTGAATTCCTTGAGCAGGCGCAGGCGTTTCTTCTGCGGCACGTCGCCGGACAGTACTGCGGCATTGAAACCGTTGCCCTTGAGCCAGGCTTCCACGTCTTCGGCCACGCGCTTGGTGTTGACGAACACCATGGTGCGGTGCGCCTCGAGCTGGCGCAGCATGCCGATCAGGAGCGGGATCTTCTCGTTGCTGGCCGGCATGTACAGCACCTGACGCACGCGGTCGGCGGTCACCTTGTCCGGCTCGATGCGGATCAGCTCCGCGTTGTTCATGTGCTCGTAGGATAGCTCCAGCACGCGGAACGACAGCGTGGCGGAGAACAGCATGCTCAGGCGTTCGGTGGGCGGCGGCAGACGCCGCAGCAGGAAGCGCACGTCCGCGATGAAGCCCATGTCGAACATGCGGTCGGCCTCGTCCAGCACCATGACTTCCGCGGCGCGCAGATCGAACACGTGCTGCTTGAAGTAGTCAATAAGCCGGCCCGGTGTGCCGATCAAGAGGTCCACGCCGGCCGCCACCGCATCGCGCTGCTTGTCGTAGTTCTCGCCCCCATAGACCACGGTCATGCCGAGCCCGGTGTGGCGGCCCAGAAGCTCCGCATCCTTGTGAATCTGCACCGCGAGTTCGCGGGTCGGCGCCACCACCAGCGCGCGCGGCTGGTTGGCGCGGCGGCCGGGACGGGGCGGGTGGGCAAGCAGGCGCTGGTACAGGGCCAGCAGGAAGGCGGCGGTCTTGCCGGTGCCGGTCTGCGCCTGCCCGGCGACATCGTGCCCGGCCAGGAGCAGCGGCAGGGCCCGGGCCTGGATCGGGGTGCAGCGCGAGAAGCCCGCGTCGGCAAGGCTTTGCAGCAGCGGGGCGGCGAGCCCCAGGCTCTGGAATTCAAGGTCGGTCAGATGTTGATCCATGGTTCACGTATCCGGCAGGCGGGGGCTTGCATTCTGGCGGCGTTTGGGCTCAAATATCCGTATCGCCTGATAGCCCGTGCCCCGAACGGGACTTAAATCAAAATCTCAAGCACCCATATCCAGAATCACAAGCAAGCCGCGCTATTGTGCCTGAACCGGCACCACACGTCACATCATTCCGTTGCCATCCAGACGTTTTGCGCGGCCTGCGCCCTGAAACAAGCAATCATGTTGAGCCAGTTGGAGGCTATTGAACCGTGAGTGACCAGATCGTTTATACCAGCGACAGCAATTTCGAGAACGACGTCCTGAAATCCGACCTGCCGGTGCTGGTGGATTACTGGGCCGAATGGTGCGGCCCGTGCAAGATGATCGCGCCGATCCTGGACGAGATCGCGAACGACTATCAGGGCAAGCTCAGGATCGCCAAGGTGAACGTGGACGAGAACCAGCAGGTCACCCAGAAGTACGGAATCCGCAGCATTCCGACCCTGATCCTGTTCAAGGACGGCAACGTGCAGGCGCAGAAAATCGGCGCCATGTCGAAGTCGCAACTGGCGGCTTTCGTCGAAACAAATATCTGATTGCGGGGCGCGGGCGGCAACCCGCCGCCCGCTGCCGACGCGCCGGTGGGGAATTTCGCCGGCGATCATTACAACAACGCAGATTCCCAACCCCGGCACGCGCCGGATGTTCGACCTATCCCAAGAGACCGGAACCACAACCCTTATGAACCTGACAGAACTCAAAAAACAACCTGCCGAGCGCATCATCGAGCTGGCCGAATCCATGGGCCTCGAGAACATGGCGCGCTCGCGCAAGCAGGACGTGATCTTCTCGATCCTGAAATCGCGCGCCCGCAACGGCGAGGAAATCTCCGGCGACGGCGTGCTCGAAATCCTGCAGGACGGCTTCGGTTTCCTGCGCTCCTCCGAAGGTTCCTACCTCGCCGGCCCCGACGACATCTACGTTTCCCCCAGCCAGATCCGCCGCTTCAACCTGCGCACCGGCGACACCGTGGCCGGCAAGATACGGCCGCCCAAGGACGGCGAACGCTATTTCGCGCTGCTCAAGGTGGACCACATCAACTACGATCCGCCCGAGCACGCCAAAAACAAGGTGCTGTTCGAGAACCTGACGCCGTTGTTCCCCAAGCGCCGCCTCAAGATGGAGCGCGGCAACGGCTCCACCGAAGACATCACCGCGCGCATCATAGACATGATCGCGCCCATCGGAATGGGCCAGCGCGGCCTGATCGTGTCGCCGCCCAAGGCCGGCAAGACCATGATGTTGCAAAACATCGCACAGAGCATCACCGCGAATTATCCGGACGTGTACCTGATCGTGCTCCTGATTGACGAGCGTCCCGAGGAAGTCACGGAGATGCAGCGCTCGGTCAAGGGTGAGGTGGTGTCGTCCACCTTCGACGAGCCCGCCACGCGCCACGTGCAGGTCGCGGAGATGGTCATCGAGAAGGCCAAGCGTCTGGTCGAGCACAAGCGCGACGTGGTGATCCTGCTGGATTCCATCACGCGCCTCGGTCGCGCCTACAACACCGTAGTGCCGGCTTCCGGCAAGGTGCTGACCGGCGGCGTGGACGCCAACGCCCTGCAACGCCCCAAGCGCTTCTTCGGCGCCGCGCGCAACATCGAGGAAGGTGGCTCGCTGACGATCCTGGCGACGGCGCTGGTCGAGACCGGCTCGCGCATGGACGACGTGATCTACGAGGAATTCAAGGGCACCGGCAATTCCGAAATCCATCTGGACCGCCGCATCGCCGAAAAACGCATCTTCCCCGCCATCAACATCAACCGTTCCGGCACGCGCCGCGAGGAACTGCTGGTGCCGCAGGACGAATTGCAGAAGATCTGGATTCTGCGCAAGCTGCTGCACCCCATGGACGAACTGGCGGCGAGCGAATTCCTGCTCGACAAGCTCAAGGACACCAAGACCAACGGGGAATTCTTCGATTCCATGAAGCGTTGACTTGCGTTGCAGAGCTTCAGGCCGGCTTTTCCGTTCTGGCCCGGCCGATACTCCGAAGAACAACGAGAGAGAGGATGCGACCATGGCGCAACATCCCGGGATGGCACGTCTCCGTCCATATCGCCTGCACGCAAGCCTGATTGCGATTGTGGCATTCACGGCCTCCGCGCTCATGGCGACGGCGTTCTCGACGGTTCCAACACTGGCCCGTTCACACGACCTGCCGCTCGGCGATGGCCACGTGTCCACTCAGCCGAAAGCGGGATACGTTTACTCCTGTCGCACGGTGTTCCGTCAGGGGGCGGCCCGGCACG
>DASSRV010000008.1:0-4548 GCA_035701605.1 Gammaproteobacteria bacterium | reverse complement strand
AGCGTATGGCCCACGCTGCGGCCGTTGTGCAACGAACCACGCTTCATCGCCATGACGAATCGTCTGGGTCAGCCGGGTTGCACGCTGTAACGGGTCGGAAAAAAAGAAGCGTCCCGATGCACCCCGTCAGGAATGCACCGGGACGCGATGCCGCATCAGCATCACGGCACGGGGTCGCCGAGCAGTCTCCGGCTCAGGCTCTGGGCTTTCGCAATGTCGTCGCTGCTCATGCCTTGCGCGATGATCGGCAAGGCCGAGCTGGTATCAATGCCGCCTTTGCCGGCCAGCAGCATCCAGGCGTAGGCGCGGACTTCATCCTGTTTGGTGCCGTCGCCGTTGTGATACATCACGGCAAGGTTGTAAGCGGCGGCCGGCAGGCCCTGCATGGCGGCTTTCCGATACCAGTAGAACTCCTGCTCCTTGTCCTTCGGCAGGCCCTGCCCGGTCAGCGACATCAGGCCGAGCTGGAGCTGCGCGTAGGGATTCCCGCGTTCCGCAGCATGCGCGAACCAGCGGTGCGCTTCGGAGTAACTCTTGTCAACGCCCTGACCGTTGAAATACAGCACACCCAGGTTGTACATGGCAGTGCTGATGCCGGACAACGCCGCCTTTTTGTACCAAAATGCGGCTTCCTTGTAGTTGCCGTTGGATGCGAGCATCACACCCAGATTGCTCTGGGCCTCGGCGTCGCCAATCTTGGCAAGCTCCTCCGCGGCATCCAGATTTTCCTTGGTGTAGGTGCTTTGTCCCGGCACCTTCTGCATGTATGAAGGCTGTCTGACATGAATGATCTTGACACCGGGCGGCAGATGATCCGCGCGTGCGGATACCGCAAGTACGGCGGCGAACAGTCCGGCGGAGATCAATAGAATTTTGATGGCATGGCGGATCATGTTGCATTCCTCCTCAAGTAAAAGCCGAACCTTGGTTGCCGGTCATCCGGTCAGGGCTCGTGCGGGATGTTCCTGAGGATAAGGTTAGTCCAGCACATTTCACGTGCAACGGCACGACCATGAAATGTAGTTGATAAATATCTTAATCAGTTCGTGCTCAATTATTAAAAACAGATACGGAATGGTGTGTTGACGGGGAATTTTCCGGCGTTCAGATATGAACGTCGAATTCTTCATCCGCGAGGCAGCAGGAAACGGGTGCCCCGGTATTCGAGAATCACGCCCTGTGCGGTAATGGCGACCACGCGCGGCCCCTCCGCGAGCGTGTCGCCGGTCACGTAACGCTGCATGTTGATGACGACGAAGCGTTCGGCGGGGCTGTTGGCGTAACCGTGCACGTCCAGGTGCAGTGCGGGCAGGCTGTGCTGGAATGCGGGGGGCAGGGTATCCAGCGCGGGGGCCACGGGTACGGCGTCCGGTGCAGCGGCGGCGCTGTGCGCCGCAACCGGAGCGGCAACCGGGGCTTGCATCGCAGGCGCTGCCTGCCCGGCTTCATGGGACAAGGAACGTATCGCGGGTTTGTGCCGGGCGACCGGCCCGGTGTCGGATCCCGCAACCGCCGGGGCAGGTGCGGGCGGACTGCGCCACAACAGGAATCCGAGCACCAGCGCATTGATCAACAGAATCGCGCCGAGCAGACTCACCCACGGCATCGGCAGACGCCCCGGCGTCGGAGTTGGCGCCGTGCCAAGTTGCCCGCTCAGCGTCCGTTGCCGGCTGCGTTCGGATTTGCGCAAGGCATCCAGGATCAGCGACATGTTCAACTCCCCGTGGCGAGATACGGCGTGCCTGCCGGATGCAGCACGCTGTTGAGGTGCAACAGGGTTTCCTCGCCGGCGATGCCGTCCACCGTGAGGTGTTGTGCGGCCTGGAATTTTTTCACCGCTTCCTCGAGGCTGGCATCGTAATCGTTGCTGCCGGTGTCCGGTGTGTGCTGCAAGGCGGCAAGCTGCGTGCGCAACCAGCCAACCGCAGTCCCGGTCATGCCGGGTTGCAGCGCGGCAGACGCGGCCGGGTTGGGACGCCACAACAGCAGGTATTCGCCGTACCACAAGGGTTCGAGCGTGGCGAGCGGAAAGCGCGCACGCGCCGAGCCGGCCTGCAGGACGGCATCGTGCGCATCCAGCGCCACTATCACTACCTGATGCAGTACGCCGTGCGTATCCGTGAGCGTGATGATGGCGGGACGATTGAAGCTGCGCAGGTTGTTCCAGGTGCCGCGCCGGTACAGGCAACGCAAACCGGCGGCACGCGCCTGTTCGCAGGCATTGCCGTCCTTGCCGGCGGCGTAGGCGGCACTCCACAGGGCAAACAGCGTGGTGAATGCGGTGTCGGTGTCGGTGGCGTGCGCGGGATTCGTGAGCCAGTCGCCGACAGATACGCCGGTCTGTCTGGTAACGGGAGCGGCATCCTTCACCGTGACGCCGGGGGCAAAGCCCGGCAGCCGGCCGGACACCGCCAGCAGCGTGACCAGCGACAGCGCCAGCACGGCCAATGCGGCACCCCATTGACGCAGTGGTCGGGATCGGCGTTCGCCCAGCACTTCGCGCGCCGCGCGCCGTACCAGCGCGGCATCCACCTGCCGCAGTTCCCGGGTGTAGGCGCCGAGCAGGGCGCGATCGCAGATGATGTTGATGAGCCGCGGAATGCCGCCGGTCACGGTTTGCACCGCGCGCAGCGCCGAGGTCCGGAACAACGGCGCCACCGCACCTGCCACGCCGAGACGATGATGCACGTAGGCACCGGACTCGACACGCGACAGGGGTTCGAGGTGGTAGCGACCGGTGATGCGCTGCGCCAGTTGCCGCAGGTCCTGGCGCGCCAGCAGGGTGCGCAGCTCCGGTTGCCCCACCAGGATGATCTGCAACAGTTTCCGGGTGCGGGTTTCGAGATTGGTCAGCAGCCGCAATTGTTCCAGCACCTCGGCCGACAGCATCTGCGCTTCATCCACGATCAATACCACGCGCCGCCCGGCGGCATGGGCTTCCAGCAGCCGCGTGTTGAGCGCGTCAATCAGTTGCTGCGAGCCGGCGTGCGCGTCAACCTCGAGGTGCAGTTCACGGCAGATGCCCTGCAGGAATTCCATGACGCTGATGCGTGGATTGATGATGAGCGCGACATCCACATTCGCGGGCAGCTTTTCCAGCAGCGAGCGGATCAGAGTGGTCTTGCCGGTGCCGACTTCGCCGGTGAGCTGGATGAAGCCGCCGCTTTCGGTGATGCCGTACAGAAGGTGTGCGAGCGCCTCGGTGTGCCGTTCCGACAGGAACAGGTAGCGTGGATCCGGGGTGATCGCAAACGGGTTCTCGTTGAGTCCGAAATAATTTGCGTACATGCCGGCAGCCGTTTCAACCCGTCAACATGACGGTGGGCAGGGGCTCGGTGCGGGCGAACAGGCCAAGCTGATCCTGCGCGACAAAATCCCGTGCGCCCACGCCCAGGAGACGCAGGGCTTGTCGCGGATTTTGTTCCAGCCATTCTTTCAGCAGGGCCTGTGCCAGCGGCCACAGCGTGACAAAACGGTTACCGGGCGGCGTGAAGCGGCGCTGGCGCGTGTGACGCCGGAAATCCGTGGTGCGCAGTTTCAGCACCAGTGTGTGCGCGTGGAGTTGCTCGCGCTTCAGGATTTCACACAGGCCCCGGGTCAGCGTGTGCAGTTCGCGTGACAGCGCGGTGAAATCCGTGAGGTCGTGGTCGAACGTGGTTTCCTGGCTGACCGAGCGTTCACGGCCGCCACCCGCCACCGGCCGTTCGTCGTGGCCCTGGGCCAGTTCCCGGAAGCGCAGCGCCTGATTACCGAACAGCGCCGCGAGCAGGCCGTCCGGCGCCTGCCGCAAGTCCAGGACCTGACGGATGCCGGCACGTTCGAGCTGTGCGGCGGTGCGAGGGCCGATGCCCCACAACACCGTGACCGGCAGCGGATCAAGCGTGTCCCGCACCTGATCCGCGGCGATGTGCAGCAGTCCGTCCGGTTTGCTGCGATCCGATGCGATCTTGGCCACCAGCTTGTTGGGCCCGAAGCCGACAGATGCCTTGAGGCCGGTGCATTCCAGGATCCGCCGCTTGATGGCGTGTCCCAGTTGCAGCGGCTCGGTGGCGTCGGCGCGCGCAGTCACGTCGAGAAACGCCTCATCCAGCGACAAGGCTTCGATGTGCGGCGTGAATTCGGCGAAGCAGGTGAATACCTGACGCGATACTTCCCGGTAGCGCGTCATGCGTACCGGCAGGAAAATACCTTCCGGACAGCGCTGACGGGCTTCGTAGCCCGGCATCGCGGAGCGCACGCCGAATCTGCGGGCTTCGTAGCTTGCGGCACACACCACGGAACGGCGGCCACGACCGCCGACGATGACCGGGCGGCCTGCAAGCTCCGGCTGGTCGTGCTGTTCCACGGATGCGTAGAACGCATCCATGTCCACGTGGGCGACGAGCCTGGCCACTTGCCGCGGCTCACTCAGGGGGGAATCGGGCCAGGATTTCGTGCACCGCGCGCGTGATCGCGGCCTGCGAATAGTTGTCCTGGTTGACCCGGCCGGTGGTCCAGCCGCGCCATACCAGCCGCTTGCTGTGGCCGTCCAGGATGTCCAGCATCAGG
>DASSRV010000007.1:0-5556 GCA_035701605.1 Gammaproteobacteria bacterium | reverse complement strand
GTCTATCGCACGCCGTATGAATTGCTGGTGGCAGTGACGCTCTCGGCGCAGGCCACGGACGTCAGCGTCAACAAGGCCACGGCAAGCCTTTTCCCGGTTGCCAACACGCCACAGTCCATGCTCGAACTCGGCCTGACCGGACTCAAGCGGTTTATCAAAACCATTGGGCTTTACAACACCAAGGCGAAGAACATTCTGGATACCGCGAAGCTGCTGATTGAAAAGCATGGCGGGAAGGTTCCGCATGACCGTGTGGCGCTCGAAGCCCTGCCGGGGGTGGGCCGCAAGACCGCCAACGTGATGCTCAACACGGCCTTCGGTGAGCCGACCATCGCGGTGGACACCCACATCTTCCGTGTCGCCAACCGTACCGGACTCGCGCCCGGCAAAACCGTACGCGACGTGGAAGACCGGCTCCTGAAATTCACACCCGACCGCTACAAGCAGGACGCGCACCACTGGCTGATCCTGCACGGACGGTATGTCTGCAAGGCGCACAAGCCCGAATGCTGGCGCTGTGTCATCGCGGATTTGTGCGAATACCGGCACAAGACGCCGGCACCGGGCGCTCCGGTACGCCCCGCCAGTCGCACGCGCAAACGCACATGATTTTTGTTCTTCCGTTTCTGTGGCTGGCCTTGTGGGCCGCCCTCAGCGTGGTCGCCTGCGCCTTGCTCGGCCTTGCGCCTGCGGCCGCGCTGCGTACCGGAAGTATTGTTTTCGTGCTGGGCGGTATCGTGCTGCCGCTATTGGCCTGGTTGATCTGGCACGCGC
Organism: Gammaproteobacteria bacterium; assembly: GCA_035701605.1. Lineage (GTDB taxonomy): Bacteria > Pseudomonadota > Gammaproteobacteria > Natronospirales > REEB76 > DASSKW01. The sequence goes on along the minus strand of DASSRV010000007.1, from coordinate 4,782 downwards.
AGCGTCGCCGGCACGGACGGCAGTAAAATCACCCCCTCGCCCCGAATACCAGACCGCCATGCTGCAACCCGACAGCCGCACCGACACCCGCCAGTTGTTTTTCGAGGTCTGGCGCAAGCTCGAAGCCGATGCCCCCTTGAGTGCGCTGGAAACCATCGTCGCGGACGTCATCCGGCAACATCCGGAATATCACCCTCTTCTGGCGGGCGACCCGGCCACGGCGCTGGATCGTGACTGGCGGCCGGAAGGCGGCGAAACCAATCCCTTCCTGCACTTGGGGCTGCACATCGCCCTCCGCGAGCAGTTGTCCATAGACCGGCCGGCGGGAATAAAGCAGGCTTATGCAAAATTGCTGGCCCACACGGGCGAGCCTCACGCTGCCGAGCATGAGATGCTGGAATGCCTGGCTGAAGCGCTGTGGCAGGCGCAGCGCGCCGGCCGCCTGCCGGACGAGCAGGCTTATCTGGCCTGCCTCCGGAGCCGGGCCGGAAAATAATTTTTCATCGTTGTGATATTTTTCCGGGCCTTCGGGTCTGATTGTCCGTTCCACATCCATTTCTCCCAGGGAGACTGCAATGAAAGATTCCAAGCTTGTTCTCAAGACCGCCCTCGCTGGCGTCATCGCCATGGGCATCGTCGGTCTCAGCCAGGCCAATGCCAAGGACATGAAGGGCGACCACGCGGCCAAGACCGAGAAGTGTTACGGCATCAATGCCGCGCACAAGAATGACTGCGCCTCGCCGGGTCATTCCTGCGCCGGCCAGGATGCCAAGGCGCGTGACCCGAACGCCTTCGTCGCGGTGCCGGCCGGCCTGTGCGCGAAGATTGACGGTGGCTCGACCCAGCCTGCCAGCAAGAAGATGTAATGCCGATGCCGGTTCCCAGACAACCGGCGCTTCAGACGCAGCCGATTCCAGCACAAGCTGGGATCGGCCTGCGTCGTCCCCACTACCATCAGGTCATCGAGGAAACGCCCGCGATCGCCTGGCTTGAAGTCCACAGCGAGAATTTCTTCTGTGCCGGTGGTCCGATGCTGGACGTGCTCGAACGGGTCCGCCGCGAGTATCCGCTCAGCCTGCACGGCGTCGGCCTGTCACTCGGCAGCAGCGATACACTCAATCACGCACACTTGCTCAAGCTGCGCCAACTGATCGAACGCAGCGAACCGGCCCTGGTCTCCGAGCACTTGTGCTGGGGCGCCATCGGTGACCGCCATCTCAACGATCTCCTGCCGCTGCCCTACACCGAGGAAGCGCTAGCCCTGATGACAGAACACGTTCAGGAAGCACAAACCATTCTGGGCCGTGAACTCCTGATCGAGAATGTCTCCAGTTATCTCACCTACACGCATTCGACGATTCCGGAATGGGAATTTCTCGCCGCCCTGGCCCAAGGCAGCGGCTGCGGCATTCTGCTCGATGTCAACAACATTTACGTCAATGCCATCAATCATGGCTTTGATGCGCACGAATACCTCCGGGCGATTCCACGTGAATACGTCAAGGAAATCCATCTCGCCGGTTTCACCGCGAAACAGGGATTGGAGGTCGAATTGCTCATAGACACGCACAGCCGACCCGTCAGTGAACCCGTCTGGCAACTCTATGCCGAAGCCCTGAAGCACTGCGGACCGGTGCCGACGCTCATTGAATGGGATCAGGACATCCCCGAACTCCCGGTCCTGATGTCCGAAGCCGGTCACGCCCGGAGCTTACTGGATGAATGCCTTGCCGTCGCTGCCTGAATTGCAACGCGAATTCGCAGCCTGGGTGCTGGGTAACGCGGCCTCGGTCGCCCCGGATTTTGTGCAAAGCAACGGCCTTACGCCCGACGCGCGTCTGGGCATTTATCGCAACATGGTTTTCAGCAACCTCACGAACACACTTGCGACTGCGTACCCGGCGGTCAAGGCGCTAGTCGGCGAAGATTTTTTTGAACAGGCGGCGGCACGCTATATCCGCGACGAACCTTCGCGCAGCGGCAACCTTCAGGACTACGGCGCACAATTCTCCACCATGCTGGCTCGCATGCCGGAAGCGGCCTCGCTGCCGTATCTTGCGGACGTCGCGCGTCTGGAATGGGCGCGACAGGAAAGTCTGCTCGCCGCAGAGGCGCCACCACTCGATCCTGCCCGACTCGCGGCCGTGCCGGAAGATAAACAGGCATCACTGCGATTTCAGTTGCATCCCAGTCTGCGACTGGTGAACTCAATCCACGCCATACTCGACATCTGGCTGTACTGCCAGGAACAACAGGATGAAGGGCTGAAACTGGATAACAACGGCCAGTCCGTCATGCTGTGGCGCAGTGAAGATCAGATCGCCATGCGCATGATCGGTGCGGGCTTGCGTGCCTTCCTGCAAGCCATACTGGACGGCACGACATTGAGTGCCGCACATGCGGTAGCGTTGGTGGCCGATGAGAATTTTGATCTTGAGACCGCCTTGCAGGGATTGTTTGCCGATGCCCTGATTACCGGTTACGACTACTGAACAAGAACGCACACGCAAGGGAGACCCTAATCATGTTGAAACGCAGCTGTGAGTGGTACGGCAAAATCGTGCGCGGCCTGACCTGGGCAACGCCCATCAGCCTGCTATCGTTCCGCCTGTGGGTAGCGATGGATTTCTGGAATGCGGGGCTGGTCAAGATCGCCGACATGCAGAGCACGATCAGTTTGTTTGAAGGCACCTATCACGTGCCGCTGCTGCCGCCGATGGTGGCGGCTTATCTCGGCACCGCGGTGGAGCTGATCCTGCCCTGGTTCCTGGGCCTCGGCCTCGCCGGCCGCCTTACTGCCGCCGTGCTGTTCGTGTACAACATCATTGCGGTGATTTCCTATCCCGATCTGTGGCCGGATGGCCTGCTCAAGGATTTCTGGAACGGCGGCTTTCTGGATCACAAGACCTGGGGCCTGATGCTGTTCGCCATCGTGCTGTTCGGCCCCGGCAAGCTGTCGCTGGATCACGTGATTCAGCGCTGGATTCTGCCGCGTTTCGGCTGCAAAACACCTGCCTGATGCTGGCAGCCTGATTGCCGGCCAACACCGGCAATCAGGCGATTCAGGACCTCTCAAAATCCCGTTCGCCCCCGGATCAAGTCCGGGGCAGGCTCTGAGCGTAGCGCCGCAGGCGCGAAGTCGAAGGGCTCAACGAGCGGCAAGACTTTGAGAAAAGTTCTAGGTGTTTCAGGCCGAATAGGCTATACTCGCGCCCGAGTTTGACGTGACGCGATCCGGTCTGTAGTCCCGCAAACCATCGCGGCCTACCCTTTAGCGTAATCCCCGATCCCTGAAATCATCATCTGCCTGGACCGGCATGGCGCAAATGTGCGTCAGCAGGCGGCTCCAGGAGTATTCATGTCATTTTCATCCCTCGGCCTTTCGGCCGAATTGCTGCGTGCTGTGTCCGATCAGGGCTACAGCGAGCCCACCCCCATTCAGGCCAAGGCCATCCCCGTGGTGCTGTCCGGCCGCGACCTCCTGGCCGCCGCCCAGACCGGCACCGGCAAGACCGCCGGCTTCACCCTGCCGCTGTTGCAACATCTGCAAACGCGCAAAACCACTGCCTCCGGGAAACGAGCGGTGCGTGCCCTGGTTCTGACGCCGACGCGCGAACTCGCAGCCCAGGTCGCCGACAGTGTGCAAACCTACGGCAAGCACCTGCGCTTTTACACTGCCGTCATCTTCGGCGGCGTCAACATCAACCCGCAGATAGACAAATTGCGCCGCGGTGTGGACATCGTGGTCGCCACCCCCGGCCGGCTGCTGGATCACGTGCAGCAGCGCACCATTGACCTGTCGCAGATCGAGATCCTGGTGCTGGACGAAGCCGACCGCATGCTCGACATGGGCTTCATCCGCGACATCCGCCGCATCCTGAGCCTGCTGCCGAAATCGCGCCAGAACCTGTTGTTCTCCGCCACCTTCTCCGATGACATACGCAATCTCGCCGCCGGCCTGCTCAAGAATCCGGAAACCATTGACGTGGCACCGCGCAACAGCACCGTTGAGCGCATCAGCCAGCGCGTGTATCAGATCGAGAAAGGCCAGAAGCGTGCCCTGTTATCGTGGCTGATCGGCTCCGGCAACTGGCAACAGGTCCTGATTTTTACTCGCACCAAACACGGTGCCAACCGGTTGTCTGCACAACTGGAGATGGACGGCATCACCTCCGACGCCATTCACGGCAACAAGAGCCAGGGCGCACGCACACGTGCACTGGCGAATTTCAAACAGGGCAAGATTCGCGCGCTGGTCGCCACCGACATCGCGGCCCGCGGCATTGATATTGATCTCCTGCCCCACGTCGTGAACTACGAATTGCCGAACGTGCCGGAAGATTACGTCCACCGCATCGGCCGTACCGGCCGCGCGGGCAGCGAGGGTGAGGCCATCTCACTGGTGTCCGGTGAAGAACGCACCTTGTTGCGTGACATCGAACGCCTGCTCAAGCAAACCCTGCCGCGTGCGCAAGCGGAAGGCTTTACGCCGGCCGCCCACCATCTTGCGGAAGCAAACGAACGGCCTTCGAATCATGGACATGCTGCTCACCATACCCGCCCGAAACCTAACGGCGGCCGCCACCACCATTCGCATGGCAATCACCGTAGCCGCGGCAAACGTCAGGGATCGCAACGGAGTGCCGACCGCTAAACCTTCATACATCGCAAAGGGAGACCTTCGCCAATGAAAAAACTGTTTGTCGGCAGCCTGCCGCCCGACGCCACCGAAGACGAAGTCCGGGCCCTGTTCGCGCAACACGGCAAGGTGTTCTCCCTAGA
>DASSRV010000006.1:0-4820 GCA_035701605.1 Gammaproteobacteria bacterium | reverse complement strand
CGTGGACACCAACCTGGGGTTTGAGGCCGGCGGACACAAGACCCGTCTCACTCAGGTGTTGAGCGAACTGAATGCACAAGACGAACTGCTGGAGCTGTTCGCGCGCGCGCGCGCGCTGCCGGCACCGGACTTTGAAGCCGTGCAATGGCAGGCGCTGGAGGCCCTGCTTGCGGTATTGCCGTTCTGCGCGGCGCAATTGCAGGTACTGTTTTCGGAACGGGGCGAAGTGGATTATGCGGAAGTCGCACTGCGCGCATTGACCGCGCTCGGCACGGATGTGGCGCCCACCGATCTGGCGCTGGCACTGGATATGCGCATCCGGCATCTGCTGGTGGATGAATTCCAGGACACCTCGTTCAACCAGTTCACGCTGCTGGAGCGGCTGACCGCCGGCTGGCAATCCGGTGACGGACGCAGCCTGTTCCTGGTCGGAGATCCCATGCAGTCCATTTACCGCTTCCGCGAGGCGGAAGTCAGCCTGTTCCTGCGCGCGCAGCAGCAGGGCATCGGCGGCGTGCAACTGGAACCCCTGACGCTGAACCGGAACTTCCGCTCGCAGCCCGGCATCGTGAACTGGGTCAATGCGGGTTTCAGCCGCGTCTTCGCCGCGCGTTCGGACCTGTTGAGCGGTGCGGTGAGCTACAGCCCGAGCATCGCCGCGAGCGGGCTTGCGAAAAGCGCGGACGCGGTTGCGGTGCATGTGTCCTTTTCCAGGGATGCGGAGCGGGAAGCGGCCGACATGCTGGCCGTGATCCGTGCGGCGCGCACACGCGGGCAGGGCGTCGCGGTGCTGGTGCGCGGACGTCAACATCTTCTGGCACTGATGCCGGTGTTGCGACGCGCGGCGTTGCCGTTTCGCGCCGTGGAACTGGAGAAACTGGTGCGACGTCCGGTGGTGCAGGACCTGCTGGCGCTGACCCGGGCCCTGCTGCATCCCGCGGACCGCAGTGCGTGGCTGGCGGTGTTGCGCGCACCCTGGTGCGGCCTGAAGCTGGCGGATCTGCAAGTCCTGTGCGAGGACAACGCCGGCGCCACCCTGCCGGTGCTGTTGCAGGATGAGACACGGCGCACGGCGCTGGACGCCGATGCCCAGCGGCGCCTCGCGCGCGTCACTGAAATCCTGCTCGACGCCGGACATCTTCGGCGCGGCAGTCTGCGCGAGCAGGTGGAGCAGGCCTGGATGCGACTCGCGGGCCCGGCCACGTGCATGACGGAATCCGACACCGTGGATGCGGAGGCATACCTGGCGCTGCTGGAAACCCTGGATGAAGGCGGCATGCTGGCCGAGCCGGGCGCGCTGCTGGAAGCGCTGGAAGAACTGTATGCCTTGCCCGATCCGCAAGCCGATGACGGCCTGCAACTCATGACCATCCACAAGGCCAAGGGTCTGGAATTCGACGTGGTGATTGTCCCGGCGCTGGGCGCGAAGCCGCGCAATCGCACGCGACCCTTGCTGGCACACCTGGAGCGGATTCGCGGTGAGCACGATCCGGATCTGCTGTTATCGCCGCTGAATGCGCGTGGCAGCGACCAGGATCCGCTCTATGAACTGGTGCACGCGTTGCGCGGCGAGCAGGAAGCATTTGAGAACCAGCGTCTCATGTATGTCGCCGCCACGCGCGCGCGGCATCAGCTGCATCTGTTCGGGCACACCGGTTACAGCGAAAAGGACGGGCAGCGCAGCTTGCGTGCGCCGGCCGCACGCTCGCTGCTGGCGACGCTGTGGCCGGCATTGCAGTCCGATTTCCGGGCCGCGCTCGACGCCGACCCGGTGTCGCAACCACACGCGCCTGAATCCGCGGCCGGTGTGTCGCGACGCCTGAGGCGACTGCCGGTTGACTGGCAGCCCCCGGCTCCCGCAGCCGATCTCGGCGGTGCGGAGGCGGAAACCCTGGCTGCGACGCCGGACAACGTGCTTGAATTCGAATGGGCCGGAGATACCCTGCGGCACGTAGGCAGCGTGGTGCACCGCGTGTTGCAGCGCATCAGCGAGGACGTGCCGACGGCATGGAGTGCGGAACGGTTGCGTGGCCGCGCCACGCTCCTGCGCGGCTGGCTGCACGAGGCCGGCGTGCCGCAGCAGGAACTGGACGGGGCGCTGGCGAGCGTGCTGGATGCCGTCACGCGCATGCTGGCCGACCCGGATGGGCGCCGCATCCTGATGGCGCGCGGACCCGAAGCACGCAGCGAATACGCCTTGAGTTGCCGCGATGGCGGACGCCTGCTGACAGGTGTGATTGACCGTACCTTCGTGGATAATGACGGCACGCGCTGGATCGTGGATTACAAGACCAGCCGTCACGAAGGCGCCGATCTGGATGCGTTTCTTGCCCGTGAAGCCGAGCGTTACCGTGTCCAGCTTGCCGGTTATGCGCGGCTGATGCGCCTGCGCGAACAGCGTCCGATCCGCGCCGGCTTGTATTTCCCGCTGCTGGGTCGTTTCCATGCGGTGGATGTCACCTGACAGGACTGCGCATGAACCTTGCCACAGCTCCCCGACTCGTGATCGCGATTTCCTCGCGTGCGCTGTTCGATCTCGAAGCCAGTCATCGCGTGTTCGTGGAACAGGGGCTGGAAGCCTATTCGCGCTACCAGATCGAGCACGAGGAGGACCTGCTGTCGCCCGGTGTGGCGTTCACGCTGGTCCGGAAGCTGCTGCGGCTCAACCGCGAGCAGCAGCCGAGACAGGTCGAAGTGATCCTGTTGTCGCACAACAGCGCCGACACCGGCCTGCGCATCTTCAATTCCATTCAGCATTACGGCCTGGATATCGAGCGCGCCGCATTCACCAACGGGGCGGCGCCGTGGCGTTACGTGGAGCCGTTCAGTGCGGACCTGTTCCTGTCCGCGGAATCTGCGGACGTGGTGCAGGCGCTTGACCGCGGCTATGCGGCGGCCGCCATCGTGCCGTCGCAGATACAGGACGATGCGCGCGAGGAACTGCGCATTGCATTCGACGGCGATGCGGTACTGTTTTCCGACGAGGCCGAGCGCGTGTACCAGGAGCAGGGTCTGGAAGCCTTCGCGCGCAGCGAGCGTGCGCAGGCCCGGCAACCGCTGTCGGGCGGACCGTTCAAGAATTTCCTGGCGGCGCTTCAGCGCATTCAGGCGGAATACGCGCCCGAACGCTCGCCGATCCGTACCGCACTGGTGACGGCCCGTTCCGCGCCCGCGCACGAGCGTGTGATCCGCACGTTGCGTGCCTGGAACATCCGCATTGACGAAGCGCTGTTCCTGGGCGGCCTGCCCAAGGGCGCGTTTCTCAAGACCTTCGGCGCGGACATCTTCTTCGACGACCAGAAGGGTCACGTGGAGGCAGCCGCGAGCTTCGTGGCCACCGGGCATGTTCCGCACGGCGTGAAGAACGCCGGCAGTTGAGAACCATACCGTAATCGGGGATTCGCATGCAGGAACAACTGGAAAGCTGGCATGAGGAAAAGCAGTCCGCGTTTCTCTACCGGGTACTGGCGCAGCGTGAAACCGGCCGGGAATTGAAGACACTGTTTACGCGACTCGCGGAAGCGGCGGAGGCACAAGCCGGCTACTGGGAGAAACTCGCGGCGCAGCAAGCCGTGCCGCTGCCGGCGCAGTTCCAGCCTTCGATGCGTGCACGCATCGTCGCGCACATGATTCGTCGGCTCGGACCGCGTCGCATGCTGCCGGTGCTGGCGGCCATGAAGGTGCGCGGTCTGTCGGTGTACGCGCAGATGCCCGTGTCCGGGCACGGCACCCCGGTTGCCGGGCAGGCCGAATTCCGGCACCGCCGCATGTCCGGCAGCGGCGGATTCCGGGCCGCGGTATTCGGCGTGAATGACGGGTTGGTGTCGAATGCCAGCCTGATCCTGGGCCTGGGCGGTGCAGCGCTCGACAATCACGTGATATTGCTGGCCGGCATCGCGGGACTGCTGGCAGGCGCCACGTCCATGGCGGCGGGCGAATACGTTTCGATGCGCTCGCAACGCGAGATGTTCGAGTACCAGATCGGATTGGAAGCACAGGAGCTGAAAGCCTATCCGGAAGAGGAGGCTGAGGAGCTGGCGCTGATTTACGAGGCGCGCGGCATCGCGCCCGCGGATGCGAAGAAACTCGCCGACACGCTCATCAGCGATCCGGCGCGCGCGCTCGACACGTTGGCACGCGAGGAACTGGGCCTGAATCCCCGGGAGCTGGGTTCCGCCTGGTTTGCCGCCGGCGCGTCATTCGCGGCCTTCGCCTGCGGTGCGCTGATTCCGCTGTTGCCGTTCCTGTGGCCGCACGGCATACACAGTCTGGACTGGACCATCGCACTGACGCTGGCGGCATTGTTCGGCACCGGCGCCACCGCCAGTCTGTTCACCGGCCGCTCGCCATGGTGGAGCGGCTTGCGCATGATGTGCATCGGTGTATTGGCCGCGGGCGCCACGTTCCTGGTGGGCAGTCTGTTCGGCGGCCGCCTGTAGCGGGCGCGGCGTCAGGGTGCACGCGGCGCCTTGTGCCGCTCCGCCTGGATCCGTTTCCAGCCCGGACGGGTGCTTTGCAACCGGCGGTGAATCGCCTGCTGTATCCGGTTCCGGAACGCCGCGTCCGGCGGCGCAACCGGTCGCGGCCGCACGGCATACGTGGTCCGGCGCAGGCTGTGCAGTGGCGATGCCTGGGGCGGCAGCACATAGACATCGGTGCGGTTGTCGGTGCCGGCGTTGTTGGTTTGCACGAAGAACGGCACGAAGTTGTCGCCGACCGAGGCCAGCGCCTGGTAATCGCCCAGGAACAAGCCCTCCGCATCGGGGGCGAGATCGAGATCAAACGGGCCACTGATGTGTTTCTCGCTCCAGTTCACGCCG
>DASSRV010000005.1:0-5698 GCA_035701605.1 Gammaproteobacteria bacterium | reverse complement strand
GGCGAATCGCCTTCAGGTGGTGCTTGCGCACCACGTGCGTGATTTCATGGCCCAGCACACCGGCAAGTTCAGCTTCGCTGTGCAAGCGCAGCAAGAGCCCCTTGGTAACGAACACGTAGCCGCCGGGCGCCGCGTAGGCATCTATGTCATTGTCGTTCAGTACTGCAAAATGCCACGGCAGATCGGGACGATCACTGTGCAGTGCAATCCACAGGCCGACACGATTCACGTAACGCTGCAACTCCGGATCATCCACCGGTTTGGACGCACCGAGCAGCACGGCAGCGGCTTCCTGGCCGATCTGTTCTTCCTCTTCGAGACTGATCGGCATGACAGCGTGCTTGGCAGTGCTCGCCAGTGCCACCACATCACGCGGCTGCATTTGCAAGAGGCCGTTGGCCAGATTGGCGCAGCCCGCAATCGCCAGCATCAAACCGGAAACAGTCAACGCGAGCATGGTCTGGCGCAGGCGACGCATCAGCCGCTCCCCTTGGCGTTATCGGGAAGGTAATTCACCTTGACGGTTTTGAGCCTGAGCGCGGCGGCAAACTTTCGCGCCGAATCCGCGGTCGCATCAAAATGCGTGAGCGCCAGCACCGCGGCGGGATCGGGCACCGCATTCTGGATGGTGCCTTCGTTGAGCCCGCGCACGCCGGTGGTGGCCGTGGTGCCGGTGGTGCTGGAACGGCCCGCCGAGAACAGGCTGGCAATGGCACCGGGGTCCCAACCGCCCTTGGCCGGAACCGCCGCGCCTTCGCCGAGACGCACGCTGACCATGCGCAACCAGCCCTGTCGGCCGTCACTCAGGCGCACGTGATACCAACCGCCCTTGCGTTCTTCCAGCGTGACCGGCGTATTCACCGGCAACTGGCTCATGGCCTTGGCATCGCTGTAGGGCGCCGTATTCAGCGCGGTCGGCTGGATGGTGCGGGCCGTGCCGGCGGCGAATACTGCCGCAGGCAAGAGCCACAGCACGAACATCATCAGCCAGCGCGAGCGGTTCACAAATTTGACTTCTTGGGTTCGAATAATTGTACGGGCTGTGCCCGCCCCTTCACTTTATAAGTCCCGCGTTCGATAAAGTCAAAATGGCCGTCGCAACGCTCCCGGGTCGCGGCCGAGACCAGAATCCGTGCCACGCCCTTGGTCTGGCTCTCGATGCGGCTGCCGAGGTTCACCGTGTCGCCGATCGCGGTGTAGTCGAGCTTGCCCGGTGCGCCCATGAAGCCGACCACGGCCGGGCCGGTGTGGATGCCGATGCCGATGTCGAATGCTGCGCTGTTGTCGGCTAGTTCCTTGCGGAATTCATCCACCACGTCCGACATCTCGAGTGCCGCCGCCACCGCGTGCCGAGCCTGGTCTGCATCCGCGACCGGAGCGCCCCAGAATGCCATGATGCAATCGCCGATGAACTTGTCCACGGTGCCGCCGTGTCGCCAGATCACCGCGACCTGACGCGAGAAATACCGGTTCAGGATCGAGACGATTTCCTCGGGCGTGCGCGTTTCCGACAGCGTGGTGAAACCACGGATATCCGAAAACAGCACCGTGATGTCGCGGCTTTGGGGTTCGCTGCGCAGTGCAATGTCGCCGTGCTGGATCAACTGATTGACCACGCGCGGATCAATGAAGCGCCCAAACATGCCGACCGCGCGCTGCCGCGTCCGCCGCTCCTGCACGTAATCCTCCAGTGCGAAGGCGATGTATGCGAGCCAGCCGAAGCCCAATGGTTCGATGACCGGCACCAGCCAGCCCGCACTGAGCGCAGCATAGCCCCCCGCAATACCAAGGGGTGTCAGCACGGCCATGCCGATGCCGCCCAGCAAGGCGCCGCGCGACCGTCGCATGAGCCACGCCAGCAGCAATATCAGAATCAGGCTTGCGAGCACGTCGCTCACGACCGGCGCGCGATGCAGGTAGTCGCCGCGTACCAGATTCGAGATGGCGGTCGCCATGATGTCTATGCCGGGGTACGTGCTGCTCAGGGGCGTCGGACGCAAATCGCCGAGGCCGGCGGCGGAGGCACCGATAATCACGATCTTGTTGCGGAATTCATCAGCCGGTCGCTGCCGGTGCTGGCGCTGAAAATCGGCATAGACATCCGAGAAGGACACATGCGGCCAGCCTTGGGCCTGGCCGCGCCAGTTCAGCAGCACGCTGTTCGACTTCGGTAGCGTATGCCCCAGTGCATCGGCCACCCTCGCCGGCAGTGACGGCAAGAGCCAGCCACCGACATTCATGTGCACCCAGTAGCGGCGGCCGATGCCGTCCGCATCCGGCAGGAAATTGATCAGCCCCACGCGACGGGTCGCGGCAAGTGCATTCAACGGTATCAGCAGATTGATACGTGCATTCGGTTCGGCGTCTGGCAGTTTCCGGAAGCCCAGCAGCGGACCGGCCTTGCTCAGCAAGGCGCCATCCGCATTGTCTCCACTTTGCAGGATGGGAAAAAACGTAATGCGGCTCTGGCTTGCCGTGGCCGTGAAATACGCATCCGAATCCGGACGCACCCGGTCCGGGTCGGTCACCAGGATGTCGAACACGATGGCCGCGGGTTTTTCCGCCTCAATACCGGCAATGATGTCGGCATACGCCGCGCGCGGCCAGGGCCAGCCGCCCACCAGCGGATTCATGTTGTTGAGACTGCGCTCGTCTATGCTGACCAGTGCGATGCCGGGATCGGGTTTGCGCGAAACGGCATGCTCACGAATCAGGAAATCCTGGAACCGGTGTTCCAGCGGCCGCAGCGCATGCAGCACACCGCCTTCCAGCAGGGCCAACGCCAGAAGCAGGGCAAGCACGAGATGCCGGGGTGCGGGTTTCAGAATGTATCCTGTGTCCGATTGTGCCAACGCCGACAATGCAGGTGCGCTGGCAGTGCGTTCACCAGCGATGATAGGCCGGATGGCCGGGTTTGACGGCGACAAACGTCCCACGGCAGGTATCACAGACTTTTCCGCCTGCGATCAACTCGCCCTCCACCACGGCGCGATCCTCACCGGAATCCACGATCCGGGCGCGCAACTGGATCGGGCCGTTCATGGGTGTCGGCCGTTTCAAGGTGATGGCGTAATCGGCAGTGACGGTGCAGGGCGGTGACGCGGCGCCGCTTTTGTTCATCAGATGCCAGGCCGCGGTCCAGTTGCAGTGACAATCCAGCAGCGCGCCGATGATGCCGCCGTTCAGGATGCCCGGAAAGGCTTCATGGTGCGTTTCCGGTGTCCATTCGCACACTACTTCCTCGCCCTGCACGAAGCTCTTGATGTGCAGCCCCTTGGGATTCGCCGGCCCGCAGCCGAAACAAATACTGTCGGGCGCATAGGTGTCCTGCAAGCTCTTGTCAGCCATCGGCTGCTCCTCCCGAAATGCGCGGCAGAAAAATCTCCGCCATCATGCACCGTATGCCGCCGCCGCCGCAATCCTCAATGACATTGATCGGGATGCTGACCAGGCGCGCATGTTGCTCCAATAGAGCACGCTGCGCCTCGGTCAGAGACTGCTCGGCACGCCGCGACATGACCAGCAGCTTTGTGCCGCCCCGTGCCTGCAACATCAGCATGTTGCCGGCGAACTGGGCCATTTGTGCCATGCTGATGGACACGATTTGTCGCCCGCTTGTCTTGATTCGTGCCTCAATGCCATCGCGCTCGCTCCGGTCACGAATGCTGTCCAGACAAATGACCGCAAACCCGTCACCCAGGCACATCATGACATTGGTGTGGTAAATCGCGGTACCGGCTTCATCCAGCGCGTGAAACAGTACCGGCCGGTACCCGAACCGCTCACACCAGGCATGCACAAGCCCGGGGTCCGTACGCGAGGAGCAACAGGCATAGGCCGTGTGTGTGGCATGATCCAGCACCAGACTGCCGGTGCCTTCGAGATAACGCGCTTCTTGCTCCGTTCCGCTCCAATCCTCGATATGCGACACCCGATAACCGCGTTCCTGCGCGAGTATTTCCGGAATGTCGGGGCGCCGTTCAATGCGGCGGTTCACGGCTTCCATCGGATAAAGACAGACCGTGCCGTCAGGATGAAAGCTGATCCAGTTGTTGGGAAACACCGCATCCGGTTTGCTGGGCTCGGACGTATCCTCGATGACTTCAATCGTGATACCCGCACGCTCAAGCATTCCCACTGCCTTGTCGAATTCGGCCCGCGCTGCCGCCTCAATGTCCAGCCCCTCAAGCTGCTGACGCTGGAACCGGTTTGACACGGCGGTTTGTGCGTTGGCGCCAAAGTGTGCGGGACGAAGCATCATGACTGCCGAGGCGATGGCGGTATCGTTCATAGATTGATTTCGGCCTGATTCATTACGGACATGCGGATCGTGAATGAAAAGTGCATGCCGTACCAGCGCTTCGCTGAAATTACTATCATGGTAAAGTACTGTGTCGCATGGCATACCGCAAGAGGCCGTTTCATGCAGGGTTTGACGCGAGGAGATCGCTTCCCGGATTACCAGCGCCCGGACCCGGCGGGGCGCATCCGGATGCTGCACGACCTTTACGCCGGCGCACTGGTCATCGTGGTGGCGGGGCGCGATGCGTCGCATCCTTTCCTGCGTGCCATGTTGCAGGCGCTCAATGACGACGGTCAGTGGGCAAAATTCACACGCATTGCCATTGTGCAGGGCACGCGTGACACCTGCGCCTCGTTGTTGCCGCCGGGGGATACCTCCCTGACCCTGATGGTGGATGATGGCGCCGTGCTCGAACATTTGTTGGGTGCGCAAACCGGCTCAAGCGTCACAGCATTTGCGCTCGACAGCAATCTCAGTATCCTGGAACGGCTTGAGGCTGGCGCACAGGATACCGTTGAGAGCCTGTCGGCCCATCTGCGGTCCATTTATGCCGCGCAGCGCGATCCGGCCGCGACCGTAATCCGGCGGCAGGCCCCGGCAGTTTTCATTCCACGGGTCTTCGAACCCGAATTCTGTGACCGGCTCATCGCACTGTTCGAGGAGACCGGTGGGCAGCCCTCGGGGGTAGCGAAGATTGTGGGCAATCAAGCGCACTGGCAACCCGATCCCTCGGTGAAACTGCGCCGCGATGTGTATTTGAGCGAAGGTCCGTGGTTGGAACAGGTACGCGAGCGGCTGGTGCGCAGGGTGCTGCCCGAGATCCAGCGCTGCTTCAATTTCCAGGTCACACAGCATGAGGTCTTCAAGTTGATCCGTTACGACGCGGAAACCGGCGGCTACTTCCGTCCGCACCGTGACAATGAATCCCCCGACACCCGGCACCGTCGTTTTGCCATGACGCTCAACCTGAACACCGGCGACTACCAGGGTGGCGAATTGCACTTCCCGGAATTCGGACCTCATCTTTACGAGGCGGAACGCGGCGGTGCCGCCATCTTCTCCTGCTCCTTGCTGCATGAAGCCATGCCGGTGACACAAGGCAAGCGGTACGCACTGCTGGGGTTTTTCTTCGGGGAAGGCGAGCGCATGGCACCAATCCAGTACCAGAGTGGTGCGCAGACCGCCTGACATGGAGCGCTGAGAACGCTCCTCACACTAACAGGCAAAGAAAAAACCCGGCACTTTCGTACCGGGGTTTTGTGTTTAGAGCCTGGCGATTTTGGGCAGGATGCCCTTATGCCGCGAAGGACAGGACGTCCGAGAGCGGCTGACCTACTCTCGTAAGCTTCCCCTCTAGGCAGACACCCCGAAAGTAGAACTTTCTGGCATCTTTAA
>DASSRV010000004.1:0-3489 GCA_035701605.1 Gammaproteobacteria bacterium | reverse complement strand
AGCAGGATCACGCCATCGATGAAGTCCTGCTGCACGAACCAGCGGCGGATGTTGCGTTCCTTGTCCTCGTTCTTGCTGCCGCTGCCGCGGGTGACGGCGCCGGTGTCCAGTACCACGGCGGCGCGACCGTTGTCCTTCAGGCTGGCGAGGGTGTGCTGCAGCCAGGCCCAGTCGGCCTTGCCGGTGGTGATGCCGCCGGCCTGCTCGAAACGGTTGAAGGGGTCGTTTTCGTAGATGGTGGTGTCGAACGGCTGGTTCCACATCGGATTGGCGATGACCAGGTCGAAGCGCTTCAAGGCATTGCCGTCGCGGTATTTCGGGTTGCGCATGGAATCGCCGCGCAGCACCTCGCCCTGCATGTCGTGGATGATGCGGTTCATGCAGGCGATGGCGTAGGACGAGCCGGTGAGTTCCTGCCCGTACAGCTTGAGCGGGATGCGGCTGAGCGGGTCCAGGCGCTTGCCGACCAGCTGCAGCTTGATCAGCAGGCCGAAGCTGCCGCAGGCGTAGTCGTAGGCTTCCTCGCCCGGGCGCGGGCGCAGGATTTCCGCCATCAGGAAGCCGACCTCGCGCGGGGTGAAGAACTCGCCGGCGCTCTGGCCCTGGCCTTCGGCGAACTTGCGCAGCAGGTATTCGTAGCAGCGGCCGAGGAAGTCGGGTTCGACATCGTGCAGGCCCAGCCGGCAGCGCGGGTCGGAGAAGGTCTCGACGATGCCCTTGAGCGCCTTGTCGGAGATCTCGCGCTCGCCGTTGCGGGTCTCGTTGAAGTCGACGGTATCGATGACGCCGGCCAGGTCCGGGTTGGCCTTGACGATACGGCGCACGCTGGTGGTGAGTTGCTCGCCGAGCGTTTTCGGCGCTTCCTTGACTGGCCAGTCGAACGGCTCGCGGCCGCTGACGACGGCCCAGCGGGCTTCGGGCGGCAGATAGAAACGGACGATGCTGTGGTCGGCGTCGATGATCGCCAGCGCAGTGTCGCGGTCGCCGTAGGTTTCGGTGAGGCGTTGCACCTCGTCGTCGAATACGTCGGACAGGCGCTTGATGAACAGCAGCGGCAGCAGGTAGTCCTTGAACTTGGGGGCGTCTTTTTCGCCGCGGATCTGGCAGGCGGCGTCCCACAGCATCTGCTCCATGCTTTTATTACCCAGCACCCGGCTGGCGGCCACGCCACGCCGGCGGCCGGGGCCTGGTTCCGCTGTCGTATCCGCTGGCGTGTTATTTTCCCCATCCTGGACCCCGGCCTCGGCGGCCAGCGCCAGCAAGGCATCGCGCTGGGCTTTCTGCGGTTTGGATTTGCCGGTTTCCCAGCGGTTGACGGTGGCAAACGCCACATTCAAGCGCTTGGCGAGCTGCTCCTGGCTGAGATTGAGCCGGGCACGCAGGCCGCGAATGAGTAGAGAAGTTTGTTCGGTATCCATAAATTAATGTTATAGCATAAATATCACAGTTGCGTTGAATTCATCCTGCTTGTTTTAGCCACGTTTTTAGTTTAGGCTAAGTCACCTCTCTAAATCCGGTGCTAGTGCGTGACAGGTGCAGAGATCAAGCAATTACGACAGGATCTGGGCATGACCCAAACTGAGTTCGGTGGGCTGGTTAATGCCCACTTCGTGACCGTCAGCAAATGGGAAAGCGGCGCGGCGCGGCCGGATCACTACCAGCAGGGTCTGCTGGATCGTTTTGCCCAGATTCAAGAGAGGAAGAAGATTGGCGATATGGCCAAGGGCGCGTTGATTACAGCGGGCGTGATTGCCGCGCTTTTACTGATTCTCAATGCCGGCAAGAAGTGAGGTTCCATCATATGTCTGTCAATGAACTTGTTCCAGGAGACTTGCTGAAGCGCCAGAAAAGCAGCGTTTGGCATCTGGGTGTTTATCTGGGCAACGACCGGGTGCTGCACAACTGCCCTGCTCCGAGTGGGGGTGAATGCATCACCTCATTTGCCGATTTTGCGAAGGATGCGCTGGTTTACGTGCAACAACTGGATCCGCAATCGCGCAATGAGATAATACAACGCGCACGGCAAATTGTTGTCAATCCCAGGCCTTACTCGTATTTATGGCGAAATTGCGAGCACACTTTTTATGAAATTGTTGAAGGCGTGCCTCGCAGTCCCACCGTCAAAACACTCGCCTATTGTGCAATAGCGGCTGGTTTAAGTGTGCTGACTTACAAGTACCGCAAAGAGATTGCCCAGCTTGTCCGTCATGCCTGAAAGATAGCTACTCTTTGGCAGAGACTTGCCGGACGTTTTTCAAAGCGTGACAACGCAACGCCTGATTGAATCTTGAGATTCTGTGTTCTCAGGCCGACACCCACAGCGCCATGAAGTCCGGCACGGACGTGGCTTCGAGTTTCGCCTGATCGG
The DNA here is from genome assembly GCA_035701605.1 of Gammaproteobacteria bacterium. Taxonomy (GTDB): domain Bacteria; phylum Pseudomonadota; class Gammaproteobacteria; order Natronospirales; family REEB76; genus DASSKW01. Next base: position 1,121 of record DASSRV010000004.1, on the reverse strand, counting down.
CGCACAGGGCCTTGACGGCCTCGCGTTGCGTATCCGGCAGGCGGCCGGCGATGGCGCGTTCGAATTTGTTGACCAGCACGGGGATGCCTTCGGCACGACGCTTGCGGTGACCGATGGGGAATTCGACTTCCACGCGCTCGGTCTTGCTGCCGTCCTTGAAGAACACCTGAATGGCGTTGCCGATGTAGCGTTTGGCCGGGTCGTAGTAGCCTTGCGTGAATTTCTCGTTTTCACGCACTTCCATCTTTGACCGCAGCGCGTCAATGCGCGGGTCGCTTGCGACCTTGTCTTCGTAATCTTCCGCCGTCAGGCGGCCGAAGATCAGCGGAACCGCGGCCATGTACTGGATGCAGTGGTCGCGGTCGGCGGGATTGGCGAGCGGACCGGTCTTGTCAATGATGCGCACGCCCGGCTCCTGGGTTTCGATCAGGACTTTTTCGATGTCATCGAGCCGGTCTTTGACCTGCGGATGCAGCGTCATCGCGCATTCCACCGCGGTCTGGGCGTGGAACTCGGCGGGATAGGAAATCTTGAACAGCACGTTTTCCATGACGTAGCTGCCGTAGTCGCGCTGGAACTTGAAGGCATTGCCCTTGAACAGCACGTCGTAGAACCCCCAGGTTTTCGCCGACAACGCAGTGGGATAACCCATTTCGCCGGTCAGCGCGATCAAGGCCAGACGCACCGCGCGTGACGTCGCGTCGCCCGCCGCCCAGCTCTTGCGCGAGCCGGTGTTCGGTGCATGCCGGTAGGTGCGCAGCGCGCCGCCGTCAATGAAGGCGTGCGACACCGCAGCGATGACCTGCTCGCGCGTACCGCCCAGCAGGTGCGTGACCACGGCGGTCGAGGCCACCCGCACCAGCAGCACGTGATCGAGCCCCACGCGGTTGAAGGAATTCTCCAGCGCCAGCACGCCCTGGATTTCGTGCGCCTTGATCATGGCGACCAGCACGTCGCGCATCGTGAGCGGCGTCTTGCCATCGGCAAGCCGCTGGCGCGACAGGTAATCGGCGGCTGCGAGAATGCCGCCCAGATTGTCGGACGGATGGCCCCACTCCGCCGCAAGCCAGGTGTCGTTGAAATCCAGCCAGCGGATCATGGCGCCGATGTTGAACGCGGCC
>DASSRV010000003.1:0-2075 GCA_035701605.1 Gammaproteobacteria bacterium | reverse complement strand
GCGCGCCCCGACCACAGACGCAGATGATTGACGGTCGGACTGCGGTTGCCGGGAATCAGCAGGTCATACGCGACGGCCCAGACGTCATGTGTGCCGACCCACTCATTGACGATGCGGCCGGTGTCATCGCGCTTCGAATGCGTCTGGCCGCCGAAGCGCACGCGATAGCGAATGCCGCCACGGCCGCTTTCCCAGAAGTTCGCCATGCCGAGCCAGGAACTCGCCACTTCGCGCTGCGCACCGTCCGCATCGATGACCTGCATGAAAATGCCGTAGTCGTAGCGGATACCGTAGCCGGTGGCTGAATAGCCGAGTGTGGCGAGCGAGTCGAGAAAGCAGGCGGCGAGTCGGCCGAGACCGCCATTGCCCAGTCCCGGATCCTCTTCTTCTGCGGCGATGTCCTCGAGTTCGTGACCGAATGCGCGCAGCGCCTCACGTGCTTCGTCGATCAGACCATCGTCGAACGCCGACAGGGCATTGATCAGGCTGCGGCCGAGCAGAAACTCCATCGAGAGATAGCAGACGCGCTTGACGTGGGCCTGTGCGACGCGCGTGCGCGTGGCGATCCAGCGTTCCGCCAGTTCCTCGCGCACGGCGATGGACAAGGCATCGTAGAAATCGCGCCGGGTGGCCTGCGCCACGGACTTTCCCAGTGAACGCTCGAGCCGATCGATGATGGCGTCACGAACCGCACCGGGACGCAACGCAATGGAAGAAGGAAGAGGTGTAGCAGCCATGTCGACAAGGCTACCTGCCGAGCGCCCTCACTGACCAGTCGGAAACTCCGACGCGGTGCCTGCATCAGATTTGCCCCGAACGCGACGCTGGGTCCGACTTCAGCCGTGTGTCCGACTTCGCCGTGTGGGTCCGACTTCAGTCGGACGTCATGGCCGCAGGCCATGCTTGCCGACTGCCACGATCACGTCAGGCTGAAGCCTGACCCAGAGGAACAGCCGTGGAAATCCTGCGCTGCTTGCGGCTTCGCAGCGGCGAGGCCGCCGCTATTTCACTTCCAGCACTCTCTCTTCGACGATGCGCCAGGAACCCGATTCACGCACCAGCACGAGCTGCTTGCGCAGGGTATTGGTACCGAATTTCTGCACAAACGTGGCGATGCGGCGATCGGCGCCATCGGGCTCGACCTTCAGCGATTCGACCATCGAATCGGGCACCGGTCCGGTCGCCACCTGTTCACGACGCTGTTCGAGCCATGCCTTCGGGCCGGCGGTATCCGTGGGCGCAGTGAACTTGGTCGAATACAGCTCGATCACGGCATCGGCCTCGCGTGAGGACCAGGCCTGTGCCCAGCTCGCAACCACTTCTTCCGGCGAGCGCGCCACGGTGCCGCTGGAGCGGAAATAGGACGGCGGATCGGCCAGGCAGCCGCCGCCAGCCTGACCTGCCACCGTGGTGGCCGGAATGGTCAGCGCATTGGTGCGATCCGGAGACGTCAGGCCATCCGGAATCTTGAGGGGCGCATCGTTGCGAGCCGCGAGATACGGTTCTTTGGTCGGCTCGCAGTTGCGCGAACGGCCACCGCAGGCAGACAGCGCCGTCAGCGTCAGGAACAGGACCGCCGCGGAGCAACGATTCGACAGCAACATGCAGTTATTTCTCGGAGAAAACCGGGCAAGTTCAGGGGAAACCGCAGCGTGGGCGGCCCCGCGCGAAGGCGGCTACCGTACCGTCCGGCACCGGGGATGGCAAGGCGGTAGCGGATTACAAGTGATTCCGGGCTCGGCTGGATGGTGAGGTAGTGGCTGGCCAAGCGTGAAAGTCCGGTTGAAGCCTGACCCAAAAAGAAGAAGACACCGCCACGCCAGCGTTGTTCCTGCTTCACCAACCCACCGGTAGCAGCCAATCCACGTGCCTGCAGTGGGGCGCTTCTGTTGTGAGTCCACTTCATCGACCGTCGATATGGCCCAGCTGAAACCTGGCCACATAAGCATGTGCATTCCAGCCAGTCGTGGCTCTCTGCAGCCGCCCTCTTCCGCCACATTTGCGACAGCCTTCCGGCACAATCGCCCGTCATGATCGGACCACTGGCGGTCTTGACGGATTTCACGCATGGCGTC
>DASSRV010000002.1:0-7467 GCA_035701605.1 Gammaproteobacteria bacterium | reverse complement strand
CTGGATGCTGCGGCCTTCTATCACCATGCCGTTGGTGATGCGCTCCTGCATGGCGCTGGCGGCATCCGCCGCCGCGTCCGGTGTCTCGAACACCGACATGGCCTCGTCGCCGATGGTCTTGACCACGCGCCCTGACTGGCGCTCGGTCTCCTCGCGCATGATCGCGACGCAATTCCCCACGGTATCCCGCGCGGTGGTGTCGCCCAGCGTCTCGTAGAGCTTGGTGCTGCCACAGACGTCGGCGAACAGAATGGTGAGTTTTGTTTCCTTGACCATCGCCTGCTACAGGACGGATTCCCCGGTTCCACCGGCCCCGGAGACCGGGCCGGCAACTTATTTACCAATATACCATGCCGCGCGCTCCGGGCGCGCCGCCCTCAAGGCTGGGCAACCAGATAAGCGATCCAGGCGGGATCGGCCTCGCCGCGTTCGACCAGGCTGAATTCCCCGGTGCCCTCACCGGTGTCCGGATCAGTGTCCTCGAGGTACACCTTGACCGCGGAAAACCCCGCTTCAAGCAGCAGTTCGCGCAGCTCCGGCAGGGTCCACAGGCGCCAATGGTAGGTAAAGGCACGCTCCAGCCGTGAACCATCCGGGAACGCAAAGTGGATGTGGCAGGTGGTATGGCTGGTCACCGGGTCGTAATCGGCCTGATCCCAGATATATGTGAAGCGTCCGATCTTGTCACGCTCGCGCATTTCGAGGTAGGCGTCGGAGCCGCCGTAGGCATCGAGCAGGAACAAGCCATCCTGCTTCAGGGCCGCGCGTGCGCGCCGGAAATACTTCCGCAGTACGGCACGGTCCTTGAAGATCCAGTAACTGAAATTGAACGCCAGCAGCATGTCCACCGGCGATGTCTGTGCCTTGAGCACGTCCTGCTGCAACAGCGTGATACGCGAACGTGCAGCCGGTGTCAGCTTCGCCAGATTGTGTTCCCGGCCCCAGGCGAGCACCTCGGCATCGAGGTCCACACCCACCGCAGTGTGATGCGGATTGCGCCGTACCCATTCGCAGGCTGCGAGCGCCGTGCCGCAAAAATCCTCGCGCAGGCTCATTGCGGCACGGCCGCGCTGCTCGTGAAACAGGCGCTCGAGAAAACTGATTTCCCAGCGCGCATCCTGTACCGACTGCTGGTACAGCGCGTGACGGTCGGCCCGGCTGGCAAGCGTGGATTTATGCCGCAACGGCGTGCGGCGGATGCGTCGGCTCATGGCTGAATTCCGTCAGGGCCGGCGTAAAGGCCGCTAAACGCGCATTGTACCCGATTGACGATGCCACTCCCAGCGGTTGCGCGCATATCAGGCCGCTTGCGGCAGATTGTTCAGTGCGTCCTCGAGTACCTCGATGCCCGCCATCGGCAACGCGGCCTGCTCACTCAGATGCCGACGCCACTGTCGCGCACCCGGCTGACCCTGATACAAGCCCAGGAGGTGTCGCGTGATACGCGCCAGCGGCACCCCTTCCGCGATCTGCGCGGCGATGTAGGGCAGCGCCGCATGCACGACTGCGGCACGCGAACGCGGTGCTTCACGCACGCCAAAGAAGCGGCGATCCACCTCCGCAAACAAGTACGGATTGCTGCATGCTTCACGACCAATCATCACGCCATCCAGCGCGACAAGATGTGACTGCATTTCGAGCAGCGTCCTGATGCCGCCATTCACGACTATCCGGAGCTCGGGAAAATCCGTTTTCAGCCGGTGCGCCACGTCGTAACGCAGCGGCGGCACTTCGCGGTTCTGTTTCGGACTCAACCCGTGCAGCCAGGCCTTGCGCGCGTGCAGGATTACCACGCGACAACCTGCTGCCGCGATTTGCCGGACAAAGTCCTGCAAGTGCTCATAGCTGTCGCGCTCGTCAATGCCGATGCGCGTCTTGACAGTCACCGGTATCCGGCAGGCCGCGTGCATCGCGCCCACGCAGTCGGCCACGAGTCCGGGTTCCGCCATGAGGCAGGCGCCGAAGCGCCCGGACTGCACCCGGTCGCTCGGACAGCCGACATTGAGATTGATTTCGTCGTAACCGTAGTCGGCACCGATGCGCGCGCAGGAAGCCAACTCCTCCGGCTCACTTCCGCCGAGTTGCAGCGCAAGCGGATGCTCGGCAGGGTGAAACGCCAGCAACCGCTCGCGTGGTCCGTGCAGGATGGCGCCACTGGTCACCATTTCGGTGTACAGCAAGGCATGCCGGCTCATCAGGCGCAAGAGATACCGGAAATGACGATCCGTGTAGTTCATCATCGGCGCCACGCACACCCGATGCGACGGCATCGGCATTGCAGCGTCCGTGTCGGGCACGTATGTCATGGCAAGACTGTCAGGGATAAACCAGGATGCGCCGCCAGCCGTCCCGGTCCAGGAAGTAACGCTCGCGCTCGTGCAGGCGGCTGGAGCGCGAAGCCCAGAACTCGATGAGGTCCGGGACCACGCGGTAGCCGGACCAGTGCGGCGGTCGCGGCACGTCACCGCCCGCGAAACGCGCCTCCTGCTCGGCGTAGCGACGTTGCAACAGCTCGCGCGTATCCAGCGCATCGGATTGCAGTGACGCCCAGGCGCCGATCCGGCTCTCGCGCGGGCGCGTTGCCCAGTAGGCATCCGCTTCCGCGTCGCTCACGTCCTCGACGCGCCCTTCCACCAGCACCTGCTGCATCAACGCCTGCCAAAAAAAGCACAGCGCGGCCCGGTGCGTGGCCTCGATCTGCGTGCCCTTGCGACTGCGTTTGTTGGTATAGAACACGAAGCCGCGCGTATCGCATGCCTTCAGCAGCACGGTGCGCACCGAAGGCCGTCCGGCGGCATCCACCGTGGCCAGGCTCATGGCCGCGGGCTCGGTCAGCCCGAGCGCCTTGCCCTGCTCGAATAACGCCAAGAATCGCGCGACGGCCTGCCGATAGAGAGCATCGTCCTGCATCGCATCCTGCCCTAGGCTGCACTCTCGGTGCCGCGCGCAGCCTTCTTGCGTTCGTGTTCCTTGAGGTAGCGCTTGCGCAACCTGAGTGTGTGTGGCGTGATCTCCACCAGTTCGTCGTCCTCGATGAATTCCATGGCCTGCTCCAGCGTAAGCCTGAGCGCGGGCGTCAGCAGCACGTTGTCGTCCTTGCCGGCAGCACGGATATTGGTGAGTTGCTTGGCCTTGAGCGGATTCACGGTCAGGTCGTTGTCGCGCGCATGGATGCCGATCACCTGGCCTTCATACACCGGCTCACCCGGCGCCACGAACAGGCGACCGCGCTCCTGGAGGTTGAACAACGCGTAACCGACCGCCTTGCCGGTGCCATTGGAAATCATGGCGCCGTTCTTGCGCTGACTGAGCGCCATGTTCTTCACGCTGCCGTAGTGGTCAAACACGTGGTGCAGCAGGCCGGTCCCGGAAGTCAGGGTGCGAAACTCGGTCTGGAACCCGATCAGGCCGCGCGCCGGCACGATGTAATCCAGCCGCACGCGACCGCGGCCATCCGGTCGCATGTCGGAAAGGTCGCCACCGCGCTCGCCCAGCGCCTGCATGATGCCGCCCTGGTGACGCTCCTCGACATCCACCGTCACCGCTTCATAAGGTTCGTGGCGCTCGCCGTCCACGTCGTGATAAATCACCTGCGGACGCGACACCGCAATCTCGTAACCTTCGCGGCGCATGGTTTCGAGCAGTACCGAAAGATGCAGTTCACCGCGTCCCGAAACCCGGAATTTCTCCGGATCCTCGGTGTCTTCCACGCGCAGGGCGACGTTGTGCAATGCTTCACGGTACAGCCGCTCGCGTACCTGACGACTGGTCAGGAATTTCCCGTCCTGTCCCGAGAACGGCGAGCTGTTGGTCTCGAAAGTCATGTTGATGGTCGGTTCATCCACGCTCAGTGCCGGCAATGCCTCGGAATGTTCCGGATCGCACAGCGTGTCGGAAATGCGCGGCGCGGCAATCCCGGTGAAGGCGACGATGTCGCCGGCCCGGGCTTCGGGAACCTCCACCCGGTTCAGACCCAGGAAGCCATACACCTGCAACACGCGCTCACGGCGCTCGCTGCCGTCCGCACCGATTACCGTGACCGGTGAATTGCGGCTGATGCGTCCGCGCGCAATGCGGCCGATGCCGATGGCGCCCACGTAGCTCGAATAGTCCAGCGAGCTGACCTGCAACTGGAATGGCCCGTCCATCTCGACCGGTGGCGGCGGACAGTTCTGCACGATGGTCTCGAACAGCGCCGTCATGTCACGACCCGGCTGCGCGGGATCGAGGCTGGCGTGACCCAGGAGCGCCGAGGCATACACCACCGGGAAATCCAGTTGTTCCTCGGAAGCGCCCAGCTTGTCGAACAGGTCGAAGGTCTGGTCCAGCACCCAGTGCGGACGGGCGCCGTCGCGATCAATCTTGTTGATGACCACGATCGGCTTCAGACCGTGGGCAAAGGCCTTCTGGGTAACGAAGCGGGTCTGCGGCATGGGACCGTCCACCGCGTCCACCAGGAGCAGCACGGAATCCACCATGGACAGCACCCGCTCGACCTCGCCGCCGAAATCGGCGTGACCCGGGGTATCCACGATATTGACACGGTATTCGGTCTCGCCCTGGCGCCAGCGGATGGCGGTGTTCTTGGCCAGGATCGTGATGCCCCGCTCGCGCTCCAGGTCGTTGGAGTCCATCACCCGGTCGGGGGCGGCGGCGCGGGCATCCAGCGTGCCGGACTGCTTCAGAAGCTGGTCCACGAGCGTGGTCTTGCCATGGTCCACATGGGCGATGATGGCGATGTTGCGCAGGTTCTCGATCACGGTACGGGACAGCCGGCGGGTAAAGGGGCGGCATTATACGGCAAAGCCCCCGGTCACCCGTCCCAGGCCGGTGATTTTGCGGGAGTTTCATGCTGTCGGGGGTTGGACAGTACCCGGCAAGTGGCGTAAGCTCTGCCCCGGTTCGGGACCTGTCACAACACCTGCCGACGCTTTTGGGGTATCTCCCGGCTCGCTGCATCAAGAAGTGACTCCAGTCAACGAACAAAAGCAGCGGTCGCGAGCCGTGTGATTCAGTGGGTTCCTGCCGGAATCCGTTGTGCCACCTCCCCGCTTACCCCTGCTTTCCAGCACCATGGCGGCCTCGGCTACCGTGGCATTTTTAAGTTACAAGAGTGAATCAAGGCTATGACTTCAATCTATGTGGGCAACCTGCCCTTTACCGCCTCCGAAGAGGAAATCCGTTCCAAGTTCGAACAGTTCGGCGCCGTGCAGTCGGTGAAACTGATCTCTGACCGTGAAACCGGCCGCCCGCGCGGCTTCGGCTTCGTGGAAATGGATCAGGGCTCCGCTCAGAAGGCCATTCAGGAGCTGAACGGCAAGGACATGGGCGGTCGCCCGCTGCGCGTGAACGAAGCGCAGGAAAGGCAGCCGCGCCCGCAGGGCAACCGCGGCGGCCGCTGGTAACACCGGCACTTTCCACTGCTGAATGAATCCGCGTCCCCGGTCGCCACAGCGGCCGGGGACGCCGGGTTTTGATTGCATGATTCCCCCACACTGTGATTGCTCAATCACGGTGACCTCCTGACATTCGTCACTATCAGCCGCGGCGGCTTCCGCCTATGCTGCCTCGCGTCCTGGTTTGTGCAGCCTCGCGCGCCGAACCAAATCGCCGCAGCACAGTCTGTGAATTCGGTATCTGGTTGCCGCGGCTGCGTACAATAGCGCCTCGTCCAAACATCCTTAAACTACCGAGGATACAACCATGGGAACTTCCGCTCTCTCCAGCCTGGTCAACATTTTCCTGGAACCCAAGAAGGCGCTGGCTGATGTGCAGGGGCACACGCGCTGGCTGTGGTATCCGTTTCTCATCAGCGTCGTGGTGACCACCGCCTTCAGTGTCTGGTACTACCTGTCGGTGGACATGGCCTGGCTGGTGGACCAGATGATAGCCAACATGTCGGACAAGATGGACCCGGAAAAGGCTGACGCCATCCGCGCTTCCATGACCCGCGGCCGCTTCCTGTTCGGCTCGCTGATCGGCGTCCCCCTGGTCATCGGCGTGATTTACGTGCTGCAAACCGTGTACCTGCTGCTGGTCAGCAAGCTGGCCGGCTACGAGGTGCAGAGCTTCGGCAAATGGTTCAACTTCACCGCCTGGACCAGCCTGCCGAACGTGTTGGGTACGCTGGCATCGGCCATTGCCCTCCTGTTCAGTTCCGGCAATCAGGTCTCGCTCTACAAGACCGACGTGACCTCGATCAACACGCTGCTGTTTCACCTGCCGCAGAGCAGCACCTGGTTCAACACCGTGCAGAACCTGCACTTGACGCTGTTCTGGGCGCTGGGCCTGATGATCTTCGGATTCAGCCGGTGGACCGGACGCAGCCTCGGCAAGTCGGCCGTGGTGATTCTGGCGCCTTACGTGGTGATCTACGGGATCGTCATCGCCGTCAAGCTGACCTGACCGGCTTGCTTCCAATTTTTTCAATGTTATACTGAGTTATAACACCACATCACCTAGGGATGTCCCGCATGAAGCAGAACCGCAAGCTCTGGACCGGCCTTGGCATCGTCGCGGCCATCATCCTGATCATTCTCATCAGCAAGCTGGCCGGCGGAAGCGAGGGGGTACAGGTCGAGGTCGCCAAGGTGGAGGCCCGCACCATCCGCAGCTCGATCCTGGCCTCCGGCCAGCTCATCTACCTCAACCCGGTGGAGCTGAAGCCCGAGGTCATCGGCAAGATCAGCGCCATCCCAGTCGTCGAGGGCCAGATGGTGAAGAAAGGCCAGGTCGTGTTGCGCCTGGACCCGCAGGTCTATGAAGCGGCCGTGGCACAGGCACAAGCGGCTGTGCAACAGGCCAAACTCGGCATCCAGACCCAGAAGCTGACCATTGCGAATCTCCAGGACCAGTACGAACGGCAACAGAAACTGTTCAAGCAGGGCCTGGTGGACGCCAACAGTTTCGAGCAACTGGGCAATCAGCTCGACATCGCCAAGGTGCAACTGGATTCGCAGAACGAGGCGCTGAGCATTGCCCAGGCGCAGTTGAGCCAGCAGCAGCAGAACCTGTCCAAGACCGTGATCCGCTCACCCATCAACGGCATGGTCACCAGCCTGCCGGTCAAGGTGGGTGAAACCGTGATCACCGGCGCCAACATCCCGGGCTCCACGCTCATGGAAATCGCGGACCCTTCCGAGGTGCTGGCTGACGTGCAGGTGGACGAGGCGGATATCGCAAACCTGAAGCTGGGCGAGGACGCGGAAATCAATGCCGTGTCCTATCCCAACGACACTTTCCACGGCACGGTGCAGTTCATCGCGGCATCGGTGAGTGGGGCTGACAGCACCACCATCACTGCACAGCAAGGTATAACCTTCGAGGTCAAGATCGGGCTCACCGACAAGAAGCTGCCACGGGTACGGCCGGGCATGAGCTGTCGTGCGGAAATCTTCACGCAGAGTACGCCCAATGCCATCGCCGTACCCCTGCAGGCCGTGCTCTATGAAAACAACCCCAACTCCA
>DASSRV010000001.1:0-8852 GCA_035701605.1 Gammaproteobacteria bacterium | reverse complement strand
GGTCACTTCCCGCATCTTGTCCACCAGCTGCTTTTCGGTCACCGGCTTCGACAGATAGGCGACCGCGCCCTGGCGCATGCCCCAGATCTTGTCGGTTTCCTGATCCTTGGTGGTGACCATGACCACCGGAATCGAGGAGGTGTCGGCATCCTTGGACAACTGTCGCGTGGCCTGGAAACCGCTCATGCCGGGCATCACCACGTCCATGATGATGGCATCGGGTTTCTCGGCCTTGGCCTTCTGGATGCCCTCCTCGCCGCTCTCGGCGGTGAGGGTGGCAAAGCCGTTCTTTTCGAGCCACGTCTTGAGCACGTGGATCTCGGTTGGGGAATCATCAACAATCAAAACGGTCGGCATCTTGAAACGTCCTCCGAAATACGCGGCAAGCCGCGTGGTTTGTCACTGTCAACCGGCTCTGTGCACGTGGGTGTGGATCGCACCCACCAGCTCGTCCTTGGTGAACGGTTTGGTGAGGTATTGCTCCGAGCCCACGATGCGGCCACGCGCGCGATCAAACAGGCCGTCCTTGCTCGACAGCATGATCACGGGCGTCTGGCGGAAATTGTTATTGTGCTTGATGAGCGCGCAGGTCTGGTAGCCATCCAGCCGCGGCATCATGATGTCCACGAAAATGATATCCGGCTTGTGATCCGCGATCTTGGACAGGGCCTCGAAGCCGTCCACCGCGGTCACCACCTCGCAGCCTTCCTTGGTGAGCAGGGTCTCGGCCGTACGGCGAATGGTCTTGCTGTCGTCTATGACAAGGACCTTGAGTCCTTGCAGACCGCCATTGGCTTGCTCGCTTGCCACCTTGACCTCCACCGGAGAATGCCTGTCAGCGCCCCGTGGCGCAGTCTGTCCGGACGTTATACATATTATGCTCTACCCCGGTCCCTTTGCAGCCGGCGCGTACCCGGTAAACCGCCCAAACCCCTTGCGCGGGCAAGTCCCGGACACCCTGCCAAACGCTGCCAAACGCTGCCAAACGCTGCCAAACGCGACAAGGCTGGCGGTTGGAGTTGGGCTTTTAGCATAATATCCACACTTAATCCATTGAATGCAATAAATTTCGGCGGCCCCACGCGGCCCTGTTCAGGAGGTTGAAAACGGCATGAGCGGCACCGCACTCCGGCTGGGAGTGGTCATGGACCCCATCGCGTCCATCAAGCCCGCCAAGGACACCACCCTGGCGATGCTGCTGGCTGCCCAGGCGCGCGGCTGGTCGCTCCGCTACATGGAACAGGCGGACCTCTACCTGTTGCAGGGCGAGGCCCGTGCCCGCATGCGGGCGCTCACGGTACGGGACGATGCGCATGACTGGTTCACCCTGGACGAGGCCGAAGATGTGCCGCTCGGCGGGCTGGACGTGATCCTGATGCGCAAGGATCCGCCGGTGGATGCGGAATTCATCTATTCCACCTACATCCTGGAGCGGGCCGAAGCGGCCGGAGCCCTGGTCGTGAACCGGCCGACGGCGCTGCGGGACGCGAACGAAAAGGCCTTCACGGCCTGGTTCCCGGACTGCGGTCCGCCCACCCTGATGAGCCGCAGCATGGCGCGCATCCGGGCGTTTCTGGTCGAGCAGGGCAAGATCGTGGTCAAACCGCTGGACGGCATGGGCGGCGCCTCGGTCTTCGTGCTGGCAGACGGCGATCCGAACACCTCCGTGGTGCTCGAGACCCTGACCGGCGGTGACCGGCGGCTGACCGTGGCCCAGCGCTACCTGCCGGAAATCAGCGCCGGCGACAAGCGCATCCTGCTGATTGACGGCGAGCCCGTGCCTTATGCCTTGGCGCGGGTGCCGGCGCCGGGCGAGGCGCGCGGCAACCTCGCCGCCGGCGGTCAGGGCATCGGCGTGCCGCTCAGCGCGCGCGACCGCTGGCTGTGCGCTCAGGTCGCGCCGCGCCTGCGGGACATGGGCCTGCTGTTCGTGGGTCTGGACGTGATCGGCGACTGGTTGACCGAAATCAACGTCACCAGCCCGACCTGCGTGCGCGAACTGGACCGGCTGTACGGCCTCGACATCGCCGGGCAGTTCCTGGACGTGGTGGCGTCAAGACGGGCGGCACGCACATGAACACGGCGCTGCCGGGCCCGCCCCAGGTCGGTTCCCGCGACCGGCTGGTCATGACGCTGTTTTTCGCGCTCATCGCGCACGCCGTCATCATCCTCGGTGTCACCTTCAGCCCGGCGCCCTCGCACGGCAGCTCCACGCTGGAAGTGACACTGGTGCAGACCCGCAGCGTGACGCCGCCGGAACACAGCGACTACATCGCCCAGGCCGACCAGCGCGGGGAAGGCAATACCCGCGAACTGGTGCGGCCGGCGAGTCCGCTGTCCATGCCTTCCGCGATCAACAACACCGGCTTGCCGGATGCGCCCGACCTCATCAATCAGGACGGCCGCAGCACCGCCGCGCGCGACACCCGCGGCGCCAACCCGGACCCGGCTGCGGACCGTGATGCCGCCGTCACCACCCGCGCCGACACCGGGCTCTATGCCAACGCGCAGGCGGCCCCCGCCCCGCGCGACAGCGGTCAGCGCATCCTGTTCGCGCGACTCCTGACCCAGGGCGACGACGCACTCATGCCCACCGACGACCCGGTGCAACTGCCGGTCGCCACCAGCCCGGACCCGCGCGAGGCCTTCGTGTCCATCAATGCGCGTGCCTCGCGCTACGCCGCCTATCTCGACGCCTGGCGGCGCAAGGTCGAGCACATCGGCAACCTGAATTTTCCGGCCGAGATCCGTGCGCGCCGCCTGTCCGGCTCACTGGCACTGGAAGTGGCGCTCAACAGTGACGGCAGCATCCGCAAGCTGACGCTGAGCAAACCCTCCCCGTACCGGATCCTGGACCAGGCCGCGCTGCACATCGTGGAACAGGCGGCGCCGTTTGCCCCCTTCCCGGCCGGTTTCCGCAAGGACACCGATGTGCTGCGGTTCGTGTACGTGTGGCGCTTCAACGGCGGCCGGGTGGATACCCGCCACGGCGGGCTGCGCGCGGGGCCGTAAGTGGCCGGCGGGTTATACTGGCAGCATGACGAGCCAGGATTTCCTCACCAATCAATTCCTGGTGGCGATGCCCTCGCTGACGGACCCCCGTTTCCAGCACAGCGTGACCCTGATTTGCGAGCACAGCGCGCAGGGCGCGCTCGGCATCGTCATCAACCGGCCCAGCAACGTGCTGCTGGGCGACATCCTGAAACAGCTCGCGATCGAAAATGGCGGCGAGACATGTCGTGCACTGCCGGTCTGGCAGGGCGGCCCGGTGCAACTGGAACGCGGTTTCGTGCTGCACACCCCGACCGGCGCTTGGGAATCCACGCTCAAGCTCGATCAGGGACTCGGCCTCACCAGTTCTCGCGACGTGCTGGATGCGATCGCCACCGGCACCGGCCCGGAGAAATTCTTTGTCGCGCTCGGTTACGCCGGCTGGGGCGCGGGACAACTGGAATCCGAGCTCGCCGAAAACACCTGGCTCAGCACGCCGGCCGATCCGCACATTCTGTTCGAACTGCCCGCGGAACAGCGCTGGCAGGCGGCCGCACGCAGCATCGGCGTGGACCTCGGTCTGCTGTCCGGCGACGCCGGTCATGCCTGAGGCGCGCGGCATCACCTTGCTCGGCTTCGATTACGGTTTGCGTCGCATCGGTGTCGCGGTCGGGCAAAGCCTGACCGGCAGTGCGGCGCCGGTCGGCGTGGTACCGGCACGGGACGGCGAGCCGGACTGGCCGCGGCTCGACCACTATCTGCGCGAATGGAAGCCGGATCAGGTGGTAGTCGGACTGCCGCTTTCCATGGACGGCAATGAACAGGAAATTACGCAACGCGCTCGCGCATTCACGACGGCGCTGGGCGAACGTTTCAAGGGGCCGGTGCACAACGTGGACGAACGACTGTCATCGCGCGAAGCCGAGGCACGCCTCAAGGCACTGCGTCAGGCCGGCCGACGCCGTATCACGCGCGAGGACATTGACTGCGCCGCAGCCTGCGTGATCCTGGAAAGCTGGCTCAACACCCAAGTCGCGCCGGACGGTCGCGCCGCACCATGACGCCATTGCAGCATCTTCTGAACCTGGCCGAGCTGGATCGCTCACGCATGGAAGCGCTACTGGATCGCGCCCAGGGTTTTCTGGTGCCCTCCGGCAAGGCACCCCCGCATCACACGCTGCTGGCAAACCGCACGGTCGCCAACCTGTTTTTTGAGAACAGCACCCGCACCCGCGCCTCGTTCGAATTGGCCGCACGCCGACTCGGCGCGGAGGTGCTGAACCTGGATGTCCCGCACTCCTCGACCGCCAAGGGCGAATCCCTGACCGACACGCTCTACACGCTGCAAGCCATGCACGTGGACACGTTCGTGGTTCGCCACCGTGAAGCCGGTGTTCCGGCGCTGCTCGCTCAACACGCGCTGCCGCAGACGCACATCGTGAACGCGGGCGAGGCGCACGTGTCCCACCCCACTCAGGGGTTGCTGGATGCGCTGACCATCCGCCAGCGCAAGCCGGACTTCGAGAATCTCGCGGTGGTGATCGCGGGCGACATCCGGCATTCGCGCGTGGCGCGCTCTGCCGTGCAGGCCCTCGCCACGCTCGGCACCCGCGACATCCGGCTGGTGGCGCCTGTCGAATGGCGCGCGGACGACATCGCCGGCAAGGCCTTCGATGATTTCGATCAGGCGCTAGCGGGCGCCGACGTCGTCATGATGCTGCGCATCCAGAAGGAGCGCATGGACGGCGAAGCCGCGCCCGACGAACGCGATTATCTCACACGCTATCGGCTGGACAGCGCGAGGCTGCGCCGCGCCAAACCTGATGCGCTCGTCATGCACCCCGGCCCCATGAACCGCGACGTGGAAATCACTTCCGAGGTGGCGGACGGTGCGCAGTCCGTGATCCGCACACAGGTCACGAACGGCGTGGCGGTGAGAATGGCGGTGCTGGCCGCCCTGCATGAAAACGCAACATGACGCCGCGATCCGGGTCCGCACAGTGCCGGCAATGAGCCCCGACAAATCCCATCGCGCCAGCCTCTTTCTGGAAGATGCTGCCGTGCTCGCGCACGAATCATTCCCGGGTGAGCAGTATGTGCTGCGCCTGCACGCGCCGCAGTGCGCGGCGCGCGCGCAACCCGGCAGTTTCGTGCACCTCAGTTGCGACGCGGCACTGCCGATGCGCCGTCCCATGTCCATCATGCGCGTGTCGCGCGACGAGGGCTGGATCGAATGCCTGTACAAGGTGGTGGGTGAAGGCAGCCGGTTGCTGGCGCAACGTCGCACCGGCGATCGCCTGAGTTGCCTCGGCCCCATCGGCCAGCCCTTCGTGCTGCATCCGGCGCGCCCGCGACCCCTGCTCATCGGTGGCGGTGTCGGCATTCCCCCCATGGTGTTTGTCGCCGACGCGCTGCGACAGGACCGGCACACCGACTGGAAACCGCTGGTGCTGATGGGCTCGGAAGTGCCGTTCCCGTTCACCTCGCGGCCGTCCACGATTCTGTTGCCCGGTATGCCGGACGGCGTGATCGGCTGCATGCCGCTGATGGAGGACTGGGACATTCCCAGCCGGCTCGCGAGCCTGCAGGGTTACCCCGGTTGCTTCGAAGGTTACGTCACCGAACTTGCACGCCATTGGCTCGCCACGCTGGATGCGGCCGCCTTGCGCGAAGTCGAGCTGTTCGCCTGCGGGCCGACGCCCATGCTGCGTGCGGCGGCGCTGCTGGCCCAGGAATTCGGCTTGCCAAGCCAGGTGTCGCTGGAAGAATTCATGGCCTGCGCGGTGGGCGGTTGCGCCGGCTGCGTGGTGGAAGTGCAAACTCCGGATGGACCCGCCATGAAGCGCGTGTGCGTGGACGGTCCGGTGTTCGATGGCGCGAGTGTGTTTCCGGCAGACTGAAAACGGATTGCCGGAAGCTCAAACAAACAAGGCGCCGCAAGGCGCCTTGTTTGTGTTCAGGTCGAATACTGCGTTTAGTGCTTGACCGCACCCGCGCCGATTTCCTTGTCCAGGAAATCCAACAGTTTGTTGTAGAACACGACCTGGTGCTCCGTGGTATAGAACCCGTGCCCCTCGTTCGGGTAATACAACCATTCGTAATGCTTGCCGATCTTGTCGAGTGCGGAACGCAATTCATCGGCATGTTTGATATCTACGGTGTGATCGGCGCCGCCGTGCGCCAGCATCAGATCCGCCTTGATTCGTTTGACATTGAACACCGGTGAATGCGCCTTGAGCACGGCTTCGTCGTCACCCAGTGTGGATTTCATGAATGGGATCAGGCTGCGCCGTTGCAGGTTGTTGGCACTGTCGCGCAACAGCACCAGGTCGTACACCCCCGCGTAGCCCACCGCGCATTGGTACAGGTCCGGCTCCTTGACCACGCCTTCCAGCGAAGCATATCCGCCGTAGCTCGCACCATAGATGCAGATGCGTTTGGGATCGGCAATACCCTGATCAATCGCCCAGTGGGTGGCGTCGGTCAGGTCGTCCTGCATGGTGCCGCCCCATTGCTTGTACCCGGCCTGTTGAAATGCAAGGCCGTAACCGCCCGAGCCGCGGTAATTGACCTGTAGCACGGCATAGCCGTGATACGCGAGGTATTGGACTTCGGGATCGAATTGCCATTCGTCACGAATGGTGAACGGTCCGCCGTGCGGATGAATGATGAGCGGCAGGTTCTTGCTCTGGCCCCTCGGCAGGGTGAGGTAGCCGTGAATGGTCAAGCCGTCACGGGACTTGAACGTGACCGGCTTCATTGCCGCCATCTGCTCCGGGTCAATGCCGGACTTGGCATTGAACAGGAACTGGACCTTGCCGGTGGCGGCATTGAAATAATAATAACTGCCGGGATTACGGTCGCTGCGTACCAGCACAACCGCCTGTTTGCCGTCCGCCGTCTTGCTGGTCACCAGCACGGATTGTCCCGGGAAGGCGTTCTGCAGGGAGCTTATCAGCCCCACCAGCGACGAACCCTGATCCACTGCAATCCATTGCGGCAAATCGCTGGTGTACTGGAAGGCCACCAGGGTTTTGTCGTCACCGCCAAACAGCCAATAGGTTGAGGAATAAGTGTTGTCTATGTCGAAATCAGGATCGCTGTAAAGCAGGGTTTTTTTGAGTGTCTGCGGGTCCACCCGGTACAAACCGAGGGTGCCTTTCGGCGTCAGCATTTCAAAATAAAGCTGTTTGTTGTCCGGCGTGAATGCCACCGGACCCACCGACAGGTAGTGCGGTTGATCCGCGACCAGGCTGGAAATGTCTTTCCAATCCAGGGAGTCCGGCTCGCGGTACTCAAGGATCGGTTGCAGCGTCTTTTCATTGGAGCCCTGTACCAGCCGCACATCGCCGTTGTTATCGGTAACCAGATCACCGTCCTGGATCGGGCTGGTCATGACTCGCCGTTTGTCGGCAGTCTGGATATCCACCCGGGACACCGAGGGATTGCCCTTGAAATCCCGGGTTTCGATCAGGATGTGCCGCGGGTCATCCGGCAACAAACTCAATACGGTGTTGTAATGAAATGAATAAGCCATGCCTTTGGCGGCATGAAACGCCAGGGTCTGGCTGTTCTTGCCGTCCACGTCCACGGCCCAGATGTCGCCGGTTGCGGAAGGCTGGTCAAAGCTGCCGGTCTGGGTCGCGGTCGTGAACACCACGCGGGTGCCGGTCTTCCACCACAGATTCGCGATCTGCTGCTCGCCCACCAGCTTCACATTCCCCTTGAGCTTCATGGTGTGAAGGTCAATGAAGTCCAGTTGGGTTTTCTCGTCTTCACCCTTGACCGGACCGACCACGGCCAGGTAATGGCCATCCGGCGAGATCTTCACCATCTTGAACTGGGACGGGCTGAAAAACGTCCGGGTCGTGATGTCTGCGGCATGCACGGAAGCCACGAGCCCCCCCAGCATGAATGGAACCATCAATAGCCCCGGCAGCAGGCGCGATTTCATGTCAAACCCCCGATACTGATTTTATGTGGATTGAGAAAGACAGGGAGCGAATTCTAGGCAAAAACCCGGCCAAATTGAAGCAGATCAGCCGAAATTGATCTTGGCCTCGAGGTTGGCGCGCGAATCCGCGTTCTTGAGCGCCTCTTCCAGCTCGATCTTGCCGTCCTTGAACAGGACGTGCAGCGCCTCGTCGAAGGACTGCATGCCCGGCTCCGGGCTCTCTTCCATGGCTTCGCGGATTTCGTCCACCTTGCCCTTGAGGATCAGGTCGGCGATGTGCGGCGTGTTGATCATGACTTCCACCGCCGCCAGACGTTTGCCGTCCTTGCCCACCACCAGGCGCTGGGAAATGATGGCGCGCAGATTGATGGACAGGTCCATGAACAACTGCTTGTGCAACTGTTCCGGGAACATGTTGATGATGCGGTCCATGGTCTGGTGCGCGTTGTTGGCGTGCAGCGTGGAAATGGCGAGGTGGCCGGTGCCGGCCAGCTCGATCGCCGCTTCCATGGTCTCGCGGTCGCGGATTTCGCCGATCAGGATCGCGTCCGGCGCCTCGCGCAGCGAGCTTTTCAGCGCATTGGCGTAGGACAGCGTGTCCTGTCCGACTTCACGCTGGTTGACGATGGACTGGATGTTCGGGTGGTTGAATTCCACCGGGTCCTCGATGGTGAGGATGTGACCGGCATGGCTTTCATTGCGGTGATTGATCATGGCCGCGAGCGTGGTGGACTTGCCGGAGCCGGTCGAGCCCACCATCAGCAACAGGCCGCGCTTGTGCAGGATCAGCTCCTTGAGCGACGGCGGCAGGTTCAGGTTGTCAAACTTCGGCACTTCGGACGGGATGTAGCGCAGCACCATCGCGACCTGACTGCGCTGCATGAACACGTTGACGCGGAAACGGCCC